>JBEHXF010000023.1:0-30105 GCA_048498835.1 Chlamydiota bacterium
CGCACACCATGTAGCGCATGGTAAATCTTCTTCTGCTCCATGAGCCGTTTCGCGAGGGTAGAGGTAAGAGGGGGTAGAGCTAGCGCGCGATCTTTATATACTTCAACAAGCTGACCGCCCGATCCAAAGAGCATCACCGGGCCGAACTGCTCATCTAAACTGCTACCTACAATGAGTTCGTAGCCATCGAGCTTGATCATCGGCTGAACAGTTACGCCTTGAAAATGCTCAGCGCCAGCGAGCTTTTTCACCGAGGCATAGATCTCTTCATAAGCCGAGCGGACCGCATCAACATTATTGAGGTTGAGTTTGACTCCGCCGACGTCAGTTTTGTGGGTAATTGTCCTGGAGTAGAGTTTTAAAACAATTGGAAAGCCGAATTCTTTGGCAATCGCAGAGGCCTCTTCCGCGCTATGAGCGATGCGAGTCGGAACGGTGGGAATGCCATAGGCCTCTAAAACACACTTCGATTCGTATTCATCTAAAATCGTCCTCCCCTCATTCCGAGCATTCGAGATGAGTGTCTGGATCGTCTGGTTTCGTTTTTGCCAAGAAGCTTCGTCCTCGTGCTCGCGTAAAAGATCGGGCGTCTCATAAATGGCCCGCAATTGATACGTATACTCCCACATGCGGGCAAACGTTTTGCAGGCGGCGTCAGGATAAGCAAAGCTCGGAATTCCGTGAGAAGTGAGGAGATGATCCCCTTTCTCGACCATATCGGCCCCCATCCAACTAGCTAAAATCGGCTTATCTCCATGAGCGAATGGAAGTAGTTTTTCAGCTGTTGCAGTTGGGTCGGTCATATCTTGCGGAGTTAAAATGACCAGTACCCCGTCACTCTCGGGATCTTTCACCGCTATTTCGACCGCTTTTCCATACACTTCCGCGCTTGCATCGCCGAGTACGTCGATTGGATTGTTCCGACTCCACTGAGGTGGTAAAATCGCATTTAAAGAAGCCAAGACATCCGGACTTAACTGTGTTAACTCTCCCCCGTTTTGAATGAGTGCGTCGGTTGCGATTACACCCGGTCCGCCTGCATTGGTCACAACGCTCAAGCGAGGCCCTTTTGGTTTTGGCTGCTTCGCCAAAACCTCAGCCATGTGGAATAGCTCTGCGATCGTATCAACTCGCAATACTCCCACCCGTTTTAAAGCGGCGCTCAATGCCTCGTCGCTTCCTGCCAAAGCGCCCGTATGAGAAGCGGCCGCTTTCGCCGATTCCTGGGTTCGCCCCGCTTTAATTAAGATAATTGGCTTGGTCAACGCCACTTCTCGTGCAGCGGACAAAAAGGAGCGAGGGTCGCCGATATTTTCCATGTAAATCAAGATGCTCTTCGTCGCTGGATCACTGCCAAAGTAATTGATCAAATCGCCAAAGTCGACATCGACCATCGAGCCGATCGAGACAAAGGCGCTAAAGCCCACCTTCTCTTTCAAGCTCCAATCCAAAACTGCCGTACAAAGCGCTCCCGATTGAGAGATAAAGGCAATATTGCCTTTATGGGCGATCCCAGCAGCAAAGGTGGCATTTAAGCCAGAATTGGGATTCATCACGCCTAAGCAGTTCGGACCGATAATACGCATCGCTCCCCGTCTCGCATGAGCGAGAATCTGCTTTTCCAACTCAATTCCTGGCGCTCCCATCTCCTTAAATCCAGCTGAAATGATCACCGCAGCCGGAATCTTTAGATCAGCGGCGTCGGATATGATCTGCGGCACCGCTTTTGCGGGAGTCACGACGACAACCAGTTCAACTGGCTTTGGGATACTCTTTAAATCTGGATAAGCCTTTAACCCCAGCACGGAAGGCCGCTTGGGATTGACCGGAAAAATCTCTCCGCCAAATGAAGTGGCCATGAGATTATGCATCACGGTTCGCCCGACGCTGCCGGGATTTTCCGTTGCGCCAACCACAGCTACCGTTTTCGGCTGGAAGATGTGATCTAAGTTTTGGTGATGACGATAGAGAAAGTTAAGAGATGGATCAGAAGACTCTTGCATAGTGCCTGGCTATTTAACATTGAAATAAACCATCTGGCCGACAATTGCAACTACTGCGGTAAAAATCACCCGCCAAGGGGCTACTGCATGGTGAGAGATTTGGATGTGATCATCGCGGTCCCAGCTCGTCACCTTGAACAGTTTTAGGCGGTTATAAGCTAAGATCATGCAAAATCCGTTGATGAATGGAATCCCCAAGCCGATTCCCCGAAACCAAACATTAAAACTGCGCCGAAGAGCCGTGAAGAAATCGAGCTTTTCCTTTCTTCCCTGCTTGAGATCGGTCCCGACCAGCCACTTGCCAATCGTCGTTCCAAAGACGCTCAATAAAATCGCCTCTACGGGAATCCAAACAAAATACTCATACGGGACCACCGATTCGAAGCTGCCGAAAGGGAGCGGGCCGTTAAATACCTTGCGCAAAGCAAACAGGATAAAAAAGAACAGAGTATAGTCGAACATTCGAGCGAGAAAACGGAGCCAAGGATTGGCCCGGATCGGATCATCCTTTACCGTCCCCTCTCCATCAACTAAAATTTCAGTTGGTTCAATGACTTTCATATACTTAGGATACCAAATTCAGCAGAAACTATCTCTGAATTTCCGATTGAATCCATAAAAAAGCCCCGCAATAAAGAGCTGGCAACCATAACAGCCATCCGATCAAGGTTAGCCCCAAAACCAACGATAATCCGCAAGCAGGAAGAGCAGCGACCAAACAGTCCCCTCCCCTCGTTTTAAGCCACTGCACCCGCTCTGAGCCGGAATAGCCAAAAACCGTCAAAGCGAGATCGAGTCCCTCCAACAGCGCCAGATGGTTGATTGCAAAGAGGCTAACCGGAAACGTGAGAAGTGGCGCAAACACTAAAGATAAGACAATCAATACTGGCCAGAGAATACGCCATTTCAAGGTGCGGAAAAAGATCCAGAAAGAGGATGCGATTTCAGAAATCCAATTGACCCCTGGTCGCTTGACAATCGCCTGAAATGCCTTGAGAAAGCAGACGTTGATGAGGAAGGGCATGACGATCGCGACAAAGAGCACGAGCGCAAGAAGGGTCCAACCCAACGCAAAAACCCACGGCCAAAAGTAAGGCGGCGAGCTAGGCGCTGTCCAAGATAGAACTCGATAGCAAAGATAGACCATGGCGATGGCATTCAAAACCAGACCTAAAAAAGCCCAGCCCCAAATCCTTGGAGTTGCCAGAAAATAACCGAGACCAGCAACAGAACAATTCCACCGATTTGCATTCATAAAAAAATTTTATAAAAAGAGAACTTGAAATGCAACTTGAGAAAAGGGCGCACGTCTACTCATGCGCCATTCTTTCGAATCTTTTAACCCGCTCGAGTCATGATTGCGTTGACTGTCTCAACAAAGGAATTCATTACAATCGGCTTGCCTAAATAATGGATACGGTCAAAAGCTTCTTTTACAAGATGCTTAATGTCTCTATCCTCTATCTTAATCGCTTCGATTGCTTCTTTTCTCGCTTGATCGAATATCGTTCTATCATCACCCGTGCATAGAATAATATGAGGAGGCTTCTGATTCCCCTGGATGTGACTTTGGAAGATTCGAGCTGCAGCCTGCAGTCCGTTGAGTTTGGGCATGTTTAAATCCATCACCACAACATCATAGGGTTCAACGCTATTTGAAATTGCATCGACAGCTGCTTGACCATCATTCACAAACACTAACTCTCTTTGTCCTCTATCGTGAAGACCCTTGCCATACATCGTTTTAGTGATACGATCGTCGTCGGCCATTAAAATTCGCGGAGCGTGCGAAAATACAGTTTTTCTCGGCTTGGCTACAACGGGAGAGTGGATATTTTCAGGTGTAAATTCCCCCTTTTTCAGCGGAATTTCAAAATAGAAATCGGAGCCTACCTCTTTTTCTCCAAGATTCCACTGAACTCCGTTTAAATCTTCTAAATGATCCCCTACTTGCGTAATGCTATCGACATCCGTTTTTCCACCCATTAGAGTAGCTAAGGTTCTGCAGAAGTGTAAGCCAACACCGGAAGAAGTGACTTTTTGCTGTTTTGGCTGCGCACCTTGAGAAAAGAGCTTAAAAAGCTTTGATTTATCAGCTTGGGAGATTCCAGCGCCTTGATCCCGAACACCAAATCGAATCATTTCTGTGTTTGGTGGGACAAGTCCGCCCTGCACTTTTTTAACATAGATTTGAACGGTTCCGTCTTTTGGGCTAAATTTAATTGCATTTCCAATAAAATTCGTCAGAATTTGACCTATTTTTACTCGATCCCCGCGATATTTAAATTGAGTAAAATCTGCCTCAGAAAAGGAGGTATCGACTGTGAGATGAACGCCATCCCCATTTGCTTTTAGATCATTTAAAAGACGCATCTCTTCTAAAATTGCAGACAATGTAAAGGCTGTGGGATTTAACTGTAATTTAACTGTGTCGCTTTCAACACGGGGAATTTCAAAAATTTTGCCTTGTAAATTCTTATAAGCCACGTGAATCGCCGTTCGAATTTCTTTATCCGTTTCTGCATTCGTTACTTCCTGTAATCCGATCAAAATACAATTCAAAGGAATGCGGAGTTCGTGGACGAGAGATGAAACCGAAACAGAGTCAAATGTCGCATCCGATCTCGCTGAAGAAGCGGGAGAGCTAACTCTAAACATTTCTTTTTCATCATCTGATTCAAAGGCTCGCCTGCTTTCCGCTAAAAATGCGTCAACAAGCCTACTCATTTCCTGTGCACCTTTAATCAGATCTTCTCGATTGTCTACGATTGCTCTGAATTCAGGATCTAGAGCGATGTCTGGAAATAATTGAATGGATTGATTGTAGATGTCTTCGATTTTATCTCGCACAGAAGTCCTGGCGACTTGCATGACCTTTGGGATTACCGAAGGAGAAGATACCGGCGATGATTGATGCTCAGAAATCGAAAAAGGTGAGGATAAGGCAGATGACTGGGAGTAATCTTCTATACTTAAACGCGTTAGCCTTTCTAAACCCAAAGCCGATCTCCGGTATGGAGATCCTCTTGGATGTTGTGGAGATGGATTCAAGGCTCGAGAAGAGGGACTTCTCCGCATTGATCCTCTCGATGAAGGCGGAGAGAGAGGTGTTTTAGTCTCTTCAACCTGTTTAGGACTATTATCCGCAGAAATAAGCGATCGAACGGGATTAGTCATTAATCATCCTTTAAAAATTAATTTTTAATAAATTATATCACAAAACAATAATAAAACAAATTATTTTAGCAATCCCAATATTAACATAATTGAGCTGCTTTGAGGAGGCGATTCATAAGCCCTTCATCGCGAGAGGAGAGGGGGTCTAAAAAGACGCAGATCTCTTCTATCTGAAGGGCATCTGCTTCACGCAAATAGCGATAGAGATTTTGGGGATAGAGGGGACGATGAGGATGGCCAGGGACTGGCTCACGGGATAAGAGAAAGGGGCCGATGGCCTCTTCGGGTGCTGTGACGATTCGAATGCGCGCCTTGGGGGCGTAGTGGCGATACTTCATGCCGGGAGAATGGACGGGAGCGTTTGCCTCTGGCAGAAGGAGGGGCTGTCCCAGAAATTCTTCTAGCTCTTCCCTGGCAATGGAGCCGGGGCGAAGAAGGATTGGCTGCGGCTGAAGAAGACTGAGAACGGTCGATTCAATCCCCCATTGACAAGGGCCTCCATCTAGGACGGCGGCTAATTGTCCATCGAGATCTTCGAGGACATGATCTGCTGTAGTTGGGCTTGGGCGGCCCGAAAGATTGGCAGAAGGAGCGACTAATGGCTCATCGAGAGCATCGATTAATTGGAGAGCAAGAGGGTGAGCAGGCATCCGAACCGCAAGAGTGGCATGGCCGGCTGAAACAATGGAGGGGACCGAGTGGTGTTTAGGCACAACAAGAGTGAGTGGACCTGGCCAAAACCGCTGCGCGAGGGGCAAAAAGAGGGGTGGCAGATCGGCTGCGATGCGCTCGAGCATGGAGTAATTAGAAATATGGGCAATGAGTGGATTATCTTGCGGTCTCTTTTTCAAAAAAAATATTTTCTGAATCGCTTCCTGATCAAAAATCGGGGCTGCAAGGCCATAGACTGTCTCGGTTGGAATAGCCACCGGCTCCCCTCTTTTTAGCCAAGAGAGAACCCGAATGAGTTCATGCGGATAAAGCTTTTCAGTCTTCATGCCAGATAAAATAACATACTTTGCAATATCTTAATAGTAAAAGGGATTTGATTTAAAAAAATGAAGAGTTCAGTTAAACCTATTCACATGAACGAAACTGCTACAGACTCTTTTACCGTTCGCTTCTGGAAATCGAGCCATCGGTCTATTTCTGAGCAACTCGTCGGATTTGGAATTATAGTCCTTGCCTGTCTCGGCTTTGTGTTTATGAGCTCGCCGCTTTTTTCCATCCAGCGCGATTGGTATCAATCTCTCAAACATGCTCCCTGGGCTATCGCTGCGAATTGGTATCCGATTGTATTCACGGTTGTTCATACCACTTCGGCCCTTGCTTTTTGGACTCTTTGGAGACGCTATTCGCTCCGCAGCTTAAAATGGGAGCTCTCGCTTTTTCTGACCATGTTTCTCTTTGAATCGATCTGGAGCCTAAGCCTCTATGGCATTCACGCTCCCCTGCTCGCACTCGTCGCGCTTCTCCTCTGGATGAGCAGCGCCTTTTGCTGCGCCGCGCTCCTCTGGAAAAAAGAGCGACTTTCAGGTCAGTTTCTCTTTCCGCTAATCCTATGGATTTTCTATCTAGTCAGCGTAAACATGGTGCTCTGCATCGCTAACCCTTGAGGCTTGTTTTATGTTAAAAAAATCGACCGGCATCATCGTTCTCATTTATGGAATGCTCCTCGTTTTCCTCGGTTGGCTCGGCTATGAGCAAAAAGGGAGCCTGATGTCGCTCATCTTCGGTTCTGGTTTTGGCGCTCTGCTGGTCATTTGCGCCATCGCTATGATCTATCACAAAAAAGTGGGCGCCTACGTGGCGGTCGTCTTAACTCTTCTTCTCACTGGCATGTTCGCCTACCGCTACACGGTAACCGGCTTTACTAACCCAGCGATCCTCTGCGTCTTGAGCGGCGGCATGCTCCTCTATCTCCTCGCACTCACCGCCAAGTGGAAGAGATAAGAAAAGAACAAAACAGAGAACACCAAGAAGAGAAGTGACAAAGATCCGCACGAAACGTCCGGGCAGGATCGCCGCAGTCGCGGCGACAGGATAGCGGAGGGAAGCCCTCCGCCTCGGTGATTCTCGGAGTTCTCGGTGTTTGATTTTTTTCTCTGTGTAACTCTTTTTCTTCTTTGTGCTCTCTGTGATTAGACGCCCGCGGCGGTGCGGTAGTTTATTTTGAGTAGCGAGACGAGACGCGCTTCCAGTCGATATTAGCAAAGAACGCTTCGATGTATTTGGCTCGATCGAGACCATATTGGGGCATGTAGGCATGCTCAAAGACGTCCATAATAAGAAGTGGCTGACCTGTAGCCAGATGACCTAGATCGTGCTCCCCAATCCAACAATTGATCAATTTGCCAAGCTGAGGATCGAAATAAAGAACTGCCCAACCAATCCCGCGCATGGAACCGGTAGCGATAAAGTCCTTTCTCCACCGCTCAAAACTTCCAAACTGTGTGATCAGAGCCTGGTAGAGAGACGTTTTCTGATCGATGCTTCCACTTCCGCCTAAATTTTCAAAGTAG
The DNA here is from genome assembly GCA_048498835.1 of Chlamydiota bacterium. Lineage (GTDB taxonomy): Bacteria > Chlamydiota > Chlamydiia > Chlamydiales > SM23-39 > CAITMJ01. The sequence goes on from JBEHXF010000023.1 coordinate 7,703, forward strand.
AGTTCGTGGAGTCGCATCCCATCAAATTCCCAACCAAAGCGGCGCTTGAGTCCCGCATATTCAGGCGAAGAGCCTTGATTTGAATCGGAGAGCTTTTGGAGTTTATCGAGGAGCTCATTGGTATTTTTAACGTAGCCTTCGTAGAGCTTAAAATGCATCTGTAAGAGAGAATCGGAAAACCCTTGCATACCGATCAAATGGGAATAGTTTTTAGATTGATAGGTATCCGCTAAGAGCGGAGAGGTGACTAGAATGAGGGCGAATAGATGTTTCATAAGTCGATCGTAGCAAATATCTTTTTGGAAGAAAAGAAACTTTGCGCTACCTTCCTTGCCTTTGAGACGAAAAGGTGTTACATGAGATGGATAATAGGGTTGTCGATTTTCTGGAGCATGTCGGTAATGGCCGAAACTTCGATTGGATTAGAAGAGCGCTATCTCAAAGAGAGTCACCGCGATTACAGCTATCCGTCAGAGAAATTTAAACTGATTGTTGTTGACGATTCTTCAGAGCTGGGCAAATTAACCGCTATCCGATTTCTTCAATACGTGGTTCAACATCCAGATGGCGTCGTAGCTCTTCCGACCGGAAGAACTCCAGAACTCTTTATCAAATACCTGCAACATTTTAAAAGTCATTGGGCAGAGGTACGCGAAGAACTAAAAACGTATGGACTTGAAAGCGAAAACTTTCCCGACACAAGCCGCTTGCGCTTTGTTCAACTCGACGAATTTTTCCCACTCGATCCCAAACAAGAAAATAGCTTCACCTCCTTTGTCCGCAAAAACTATATCTCCTTACTGAACATCGCCCCAGAAAATGCCCTGACAATGGAGGGGCTTATTGGGCCGACGCTCCAAAAGCAGGGCATCAGCGAAGTATTTCCAGATGGAGCGGCCGATTTAAATCTCCTCTCTCGCAAGCCAAAGACCGCCTTGCAAAAATTGCAAAAAGCAGCCCTCGAAGAGGCGCGGCAATTTTGCAATGAATATGAAAAAAAGGTGCAGAGCTGGGGTGGTATCGGATTTTTTCTAGGAGGCATCGGTCGCGATGGGCATGTCGCTTTTAACCTGCCCGGCGCCCACCACGATAGCACAACTCGCCTCATTCCTCTCAATTATGAAACGGCGGCCGCATCAGCTGCTATTCTGGGTGGAATTGAACAAGCTCGAGGAAAGCTCGCTGCCACCATTGGCCTTGCTACCATTTGCTCCAATCCTCATGCCACCATCCTTATTTTTGCTGCAGGAGAAGGGAAGGCTCCGGTCGTTGCGCAATCGATTGAAAAAAGTCCCTGCATCATTCTACCCGCCACCGCTTTGCAAAAAATGGAAGGGGCCCGCTTTTATTTGACCAAAGGAGCTGCTCGCGATTTAAAAGAGAGACCTTTTCTCGACTACAAAGCCGATCCTGAACTCGCTGTTAGCAACGCCTTTATCGACCAGACTTTCATAGAAATTTCACTGCGAAAACAAAAGGAATTGCTTCATCTCACAAAACGCGACCTTCAATCTTCTCTCAGTGGACAATTTCTCATCGACCGTTTCGGCGTGAAATGGAGCGAACTGAAGAGACAAACTCATAAACGCATCCTGGAAGCTCTAGAAAAAGGGCTCCAAACACCGAAGCGAAAAACGGCCCTTCATACGGCGCCCCAACAAGATGATATCCTTCTCTCCTACTATCCTCTTGCAACGGCAAGCGCTTCGCGCAATTACTATGCTTGCCTATCGAGTGGCTTTCCAAAAGTCACCAACAAATTTGCAATTCATTACCTCGAAGAGATCAAAAGCCATTTAGTCAAAGAGGAACTGAAGAAAGCCTACGCTGAACAGCTAGCTCTGTTTCGAAAAGCGATTCAAGAAGCGTCGCCTGAGCAGAAAAAAGTCGCCGATGACTTGATTTTAGCAAAAAAAATCGAAGAGCAATTTGCCGTTCCACCTGAAAAATTAAGCGATAAAGTAGGATCTTTGATTAGGCAAGTGAAAGATCTGAAGCCGGGCGCTACGGATCCCACTCAAATTCAGATGCTAAAAGGGCTCATTCGCGAAGCAGAGGAAGATCGCGTTTGGTCACTAGTGGGTATCTCTCCATCTGATGTGATTCATCTTCGATCAAAATTCAATGATGTTACCTCCGTTCGCGGGTTAATAGAAAAATTACAACCCGATCTCTTGACTGTAGCCCTCGATCCAGAAGCGACGGCTCCCTCATCTCACGATCAGGCGCTGCAACTGGTAGCTGCCGCTCTCAGCAAAGCCAATCTAGAGTCCCCTCCAACTGTATGGGGATATCGTAATATATGGGATCGCTTCCGTTTTTCTGAGGCAAATCTTCTCTATCCTATCTCTGAGCAGGAAATGCAAAATCTCCACAAAACTTTCCTCGACTGCTATGGTTCCCAGCGCGATGCCTCTTTTCCCGCCCCAGGTTACGACGGCACTTTCTCAGGGTATGCACTTGAAATTTTGGCCGATCAGCGAAAACAACTGGAGACGATTCTAGGCGAGGCCTATTTCGCCGATCACCCCGATCCTCGCGTCCGCCAGGCAAAAGGGTTGATTCTATTAAAAGAGATGACCGTGCCAGAGCTCGTCTCTCACTATCTCAAGGGCGATTTTGCTCTATGACGTATCTCATCGAGCAAAGTCTGTAATGAGGGGTAATAAAGGTAGTGATGAGCAGAGAGGTTTGGGTCATCTTGATAGATGGTCCAGCCGCGATCGATTTGAATGAAAAGAAGATCAGAAATCTTTTCTTTCCCTTCGATAATCGTGCAAAGATACCCCTTTACAACCATCCGATTTTCTTCTGCCAGATGAAAAATCATCGCGCGGCCGAGCTCTTCCACGTGGCGTAGAAGATAGGTCCCATGTGGCCGTTTTTGCAACATTTTTTCCGCATCGATCCGAGTAACGGAACCAAGCCAACCAGGAAAATCATCGATACGAGTCTGAGAAGGTGATAAATGGATATCGGATAAATCTTTTAAAATCTGCTCTTCAGGCAAGCCCTCAGATCTAAAAGAACGGTGCTGATGGGCAATTTGATTCAAAGCTTCTAATGTTTCATTGATCACCAAAAATGCGATCGGCTCTAAACCCTCTGGTTTAATCGGATGGTGGGCTTGATCGCGAAGATCAAAATGAACCTCTCCCTTTTTAACCGATACATCGATTTGAATTTCTTTCCAGTCAGCCGCATTCCCTTTGTTTTGCCCTTTTCGAGGAAAATGGTGCTCGATCGATTCAATTTTCTGTGCAAATCGGATATCACCGGTCTTGCGATTTAATAGCACAGGATAGGAGCGCTTTTCCTTTTCTCTATCCTCAGGTTTTCTCTCTAATAAATTGTCTTTAAAACGGATGATATTATTCAGCACTTCGCGACGGGATATTTGAACAGCCATATAGGACCTCTTCTAAAAATATCTATATCCCATCGGAAGTTTTTTCTCCCATTAAAACGTCAAGCCGGTACCTCCTTCGATCATCCATCCACTGAGCGCGCCGTTGGCATAAACTTGAAGATCGCTGGGCAATCTCTCATCAAAATATTGAAAGGAACCGCTCATAAAAAGATCAAAAAAGAGAGGGTCTTTAAGATAAAGAAAGCCCGTTTTTAAAATAGCGCCGGCACCCCACTTGTGAGCATGGGGATGAAGAGGGTAAATCTCCTTCGTTTCAATATAAGTACCTACTCCTCCCGCGCCAGCGTAGAGAGCAAAAGAGCGAATGGAATCAATGGGGAAAAATTTTAGATATTTCATCCCCGCGCCAATGGGGATGGTATAGACAATCGGCCGAAAACTATAGCCGATCGCCTCGAACGATTTTTCGACATAGTCGCCACTTGCCCAGACATAGAGATTGCGCCACGCCTTGCAATTGAGTTCGTTCCCATAAATACCTGTAGAACCGTAGATATTTTCGAACGGCCCCATCCTTTCGACAAGAAACTGGGTGGAATGAAGAGAGTAAATAAAAAGTAAAGTCACTAAGAATCGAATTTTCATAAATCCCCTCCTGTGAGGGGGAAATTTAAAACTCCTGAAACAATTTTGTAAAGGGAGCAATTGAACTATATGAACTAGACGATTATAACAGAGTGAACCAGCTGAGGTTTTTGTGGAGCAACGCCGTTTTATCAATGTCTTTCTTTTGGCTATGCTCAATCTATCTGTTATGGCATCGCTCCGCAATTTGCCGATCGTGTCTGAGTATGGATTGGGGTCGGCTTTTATGTATTTGGTCGTAGCCCTCGTCTTTCTTTTTCCCGCAGCTCTTGTATCAGGCGAATTAGCAACCGGCTGGTCACGCACGGGAGGTATTTATATTTGGGTAAGAGAGGCTTTTGGTCCAGGTTGGGGATTTTTTGCTGTCTGGATGCAATGGATCCACAATGTCACCTGGTTTCCCGCTATTTTATCCTTTAGCGCTACCGCTCTTGCCTATCTCTTCAACCCGGCCTTAGCAGATAATAAGATCTTTCTCATGTCGGTGGTTTTGATTGGATTTTGGAGTTTTACGATCTTTAATTATTTTGGCCTGAAGCACTCGAGCTGGTTCAGCGCCATCGGCGTGATTGCCGGAACCATCATTCCGGGCTTCCTCCTAATTGGTCTCGGTATTTATTGGATTGGTGCAGATCTCCCCATTCACATCGCGTTTGACTGGAACCATGTCGTCCCTAGTTTTTCTCATGTCGAAAATTTAGTCTTTATGACAGGCCTCTTCCTCGCATTTGGGGGATTGGAGGTATCCGCCGCCCACGTTCGCGAGGTACAGAATCCTCAAAGAGCCTTCCCTCGCGCGATCCTCATTGCCGCTGGAGTTGCCCTGCTCCTTTATGTTGCCGGAGCCCTTGCGATTGCCATGCTCATTCCCCGTGAAAAAATCAGCCTCGTGTCAGGTCTGATGGAGGCCTTTGATAGCTTTTTTAGTCAGTTGGGAATTTCTTATCTGATTTACCCCATCGGTCTCATGATTATTTTAGGTGCCGTCGGTGAACTGAATGCGTGGATCATCGGCCCGGTTCGTGCGATGCACGCCACATCTAAACATGGAGATCTCCCCCCTGTTTTGCAAAAACTCAACAAGCATGGCATGCCCTCTAATCTTCTCTTTTTCCAAGGAGTGGTGGTTTCGATTGCCTCGTTTGTTTTTTTATTCATGCCGACGGCGAGCAGCGCTTTTTGGATCTTGAGCGCGATGTCTGCGCAGCTCTACCTCATCATGTATGTTTTGATGTTTCTCGCGGCCATCAAACTCCGCTATAGTCATCCTCATGTAGTTCGATCTTATCGAATTCCCTATCAGATGCCCGGCATCTGGTTTGTCGGTTTGTTGGGCGCCCTCAGTTGTACGGCTGCTTTCTTGCTCGGATTTGTTCCCCCGGGTCAGTTATCTGTTGGAAGTCTATGGTTTTACGAAGGTTTTTTAGGAATCGGAATTGGGCTGATGTGTCTCATTCCCTATCTTATCTACCGCTTTAGAGATCCGAGCTGGCATCCCAAAAAAGAGGAGCTACATTCATGATCGATCGCAAATCTGACTATCCGATTTTACCTCAGATTCTCAATCGCTGGTCTCCACGGGCCATGACAGGAGAAGAAATCCCCGAGTCAATCTTAAAATCGCTCTTCGAAGCGGCTCGTTGGGCTCCTTCCTGTTATAATAGCCAACCCTGGCGAATCATTTACGCACGAAGAAATACAGACAGTTTTGCCAGTTTTGTCGATTTAATGGTTCCCTTCAATCAAGAATGGGCCTCTAAAGCTGCGGTATTGGGTGTGTTTGTCTCGAGAAAAACGTTCGAAAAGAACAATAAACCATCTCCTACCCACGCTTATGATACTGGTGCAGCATGGGAAAACATGGCGATTGAAGGAACAAGTCGAGGTCTTGTCGTACATGGAATGGGGGGATTTGACTACGAAAAAGCAAAGCAAGTCCTGCAAGTGCCAGACGATCACGAAGTACTAGCGATGTTTGCCATCGGCAAACTCGCACCTAAATCTAGCCTATCCCCTGAATTGCAGGCAAAAGAGACTCCTTCAGGCAGAAAGAAGATCGAAGAGTTTGCGATGGAAGGAAAATTTCAGAAATGAAAATCGAGCAAGCCTTGCGGTCTTGCTCGATGTTAAAAAACTAAGGCTTAGCTCTTTAAATTATTCTTGTGCCATGATAGAAGCTACGGCAGAAGTCTTACGGCGACGGCGAGACTTTCTTTTCTTCGCTTTTTTGTGGCCGTGTTTGCGAGCTTTGCGGTGAGTTTTGCGAGATTTTGTTTTGCGAGACTTCGTCTTACGCGCTTTGCGGTGAGTCTTGCGGCTAGCTTTTTTGTGAGCTTTTTTCTTTCTACGTTTCATCATAAAAATTTTTCTCCGTGTTTCGCAAGGAGGATTTTGGCATTTCAGTAAACCCCTCGGGTCCTCCTAGCTCTAGACTAGGAGATCGCATCGGCCTATTTACCTACAGCGGACGAGCCGCGCCACATCACTGCCTTACAATTATTAATATACAAAATTTTAATTATAATATCAATCATCGCACATTTTTTTTGTTCAATTATTAAAAAATCAAATTAAGTAAAAACCCTCTCAGAGTTCAATCTGAGGGCATTTTTTGGAAAAAATAGAAAATTAAAAAAAAATTTGTTTTTTGAAAAAATAAGAGGTAAATGGATAAATTTCGATTTAAATAACTTGAAATAAGTTATTTAAGAATAAATTGACAAAAGTAAATACCTAAAAATCAGTTAGATGCAAAATGTGTTAAATTATCAATTCACTCCAATTTTTTTTGGTAACTAAAGCTCCTTTATCACCAAAAAATGATTTTGATACAAGCCTTTTTCACATTTCGCTATTCTTCACATCATGAATATACCTTTATATGAAGAATTGCGGCCGCAACAATTATCGGATATTGCCGGACAAGAACATCTAGTGGGTAAAAGCGGTTATTTAACCTGGATTGTCCAGAGCAAAAAACCGGTTTCCCTTCTCCTATTTGGTCCTCCCGGCTGCGGAAAAACTACTATCGCGAGACTTTACGCAAAAGCATTTCAGCTCCCGTTTACCTCGCTCTCAGGTGTTTTGCAAACGACCTCTGAACTTAAAAAAATCCTAAAAGAGGGTCAAGAGACTCCCCTATTTTCTAGACAGATCATCCTCTTCGTCGATGAAATTCATCGCTTCAACCGAGCGCAACAAGACATTTTCCTCCCCTTCCTTGAAGACGGCTCGCTGATCCTGATTGGCGCCACGACAGAAAACCCCTCTTTTGTTCTCAATAACGCCCTTCTCTCACGCCTGCGCGTCTTGAATTTACAACCTTTAAGCGAAGGCTCTCTTGAATCGATCACCAATCGTTATGAAAACTTAAAAGGCCCGCTTCCCCTCACCCCCGAAGCGCGACAGTGGCTCTTTGCATCGGCGCAAGGCGATGGTCGTCACCTACTGAATTCCATTGAAACAATTTCCCAGCTTCCACCTGGCGAGTATGGAATCGAAGAGCTCTCCAATCACCTACAAAAAAGAGCGCCTCTTTACGACCGAAATCAAGAAGGGCACTACAATCTGATCTCAGCGCTTCACAAATCGCTCCGCGGCTCCGATCCCGACGCTGCACTCTATTGGCTTTGCCGCATGTTAAATGGAGGAGAGGATCCCCTATTTATCGCTCGCCGATTGATCCGCTGTGCATCTGAAGATATAGGCCTGGCCGATCCCCATGCGTTGCCGTTGACGATTGCCGCTTACCAAACCTACGAAATGCTGGGCTCTCCCGAAGGGGAACTCACGCTAGCGCAAGCAGTGATTTATCTCGCTCTCGCCCCGAAAAGCAACGCTGTTTACACCGCCTACCAAACGGCAAAGAAAGAGGCGTCTGACACCGGGCATCTCGATCCGCCAAAAATCATTTTGAACGCACCCACCGACTTGATGAAGAAGATGGGCTATTCAAATGGCTATATCTATGACCACGACACCCCGGAGGGATTCTCCGGTCAAGACTATTTCCCCCCAAACCATCCCCGACCCTATTACTATCAACCGGTCGAGAGAGGTTTTGAGCGCGATATGAAGAAACGGCTCGAATATTTCCAAAAGCTCAGAAATCATAAAAGCGGTCATTGAGGTTATTCCGGTAGGTGGGGTATATTCAACCCCGAATCACATCGGACCACCTACTTTATGTTGCAATTGAGTCCCGCCCGCAAAAATAAAATTAACCTGACTGACTACAACTGCGCTCAAGACATCGAAAATCGGATCCTCATGTCCGACTTTTCCCCCTTTGATCTCGAAATAGTAGAGGAAATTTTATTTAGTCCTTTGAAGATTTCGGTCCGAAAGCTCGCTCGCGCTAAAGAAACGTCCGAAGAAGAGCTTCGCCCCATCCTCGCTACTCTCTCGAAAACTGGACTACTCTCGGTGGAAGAAGACCAGATTACGGTCGATAAAGAGATGAGAAAATACTTTGAATTCCAAATCCAGCGCTTCGACCCTTCATTCAAGCCAGACATGGAATTCATTCAAGGCCTCCTTCGCAAGGTCCCGATCCACGTCTTACCTTCCTGGTATGCGCTCCCCCGCAGTTCGAATAACATCTTCGAGTCGATCGTTGAAAAGCACCTCCTCTCCCCGCAAATCTACCAGCGCTACCTCCTCGATCTAAATTTTGGAGATGCAAAAATCCAAGGCGTGATGGAAGCTGTGCTCACAGCCCCCGATTTCCGTATAAGCTCCTCAGACCTCATTGCTAAATTCAATCTCAGCCGACCTGAGTTTGAAGAGATTATGCTTCTTCTCGAATTCAATATCGTCTGTTGCGTCAGCTATGTCCGTGAAGAAGACCATTTACTCGAGGTCGTCACTCCTTTCTATGAATGGGCGCAATACCTTCGGTTTTTAAAGGAAACAGACGCTTCCGCGATTCAAGAGACCGATCGCATCGTGAAAAGAAGAGATCGAGACTACGCGTTTTTAGAAGACGCATCAGCCCTTCTCGTAGCAATGCGAAAAAAACCCCTCCCTCGAGATGATTATCCCCTCCTCGCCTCTCTATGCCAAATCAGCTGCACCACAACAGAAGAGACGGCAGCCGCTCACCGTTACCTCTCGCATCTAACTGAGAAAATGTGCCTCATTCGACTTGCCGAATCTGTTAACGGTCACTTAAAACCCCTCGATATCGCCACCGAGTTTCTCGATATGAACCTCGAGAGCCGGGCCCTCTACATCTATCGGCAACCCCATAATCGAATTCTCTCTGCCCAATTACCGGAATCAATCGCCACTGAGAGAAATATCCGCGAAGCAGAAAAATCGATCCGCCGCGTTCTTCATGGCAAATGGATCTTTGTCGATGACTTTCTCAAAGGCGTCTATGTTCCTTTAAGTGAACATTCTGTCGTTTGCCTCAAAAAGACCGGAAAGAATTGGCGCTACACGCTTCCAGTCTATTCTGAGGGTGAACAAGCTCTGATTCGGGTCACTCTCTTTGAATGGCTCTTTGAAGCAGGCCTTGTCTCTGTCGGAACCCTCGATGGACGGGAATGTTTTGCCGTGACTGCCTTCGGCCGCTTTTTCTTTGAAGAATAATCTAACCTGACGCATGTTAGAACCATGCTAGGTCAGACCTTCGACCCCATCGACATTGTGCGACTCGTTACGCTCGCCTTTATCGAACTGCTTCTCTCATCGGACAATGCGATTGTCCTAGCCCTACTCGCGCATGGTCTGCCGGAAAAACTCCGCAAACGGGCCCTCTTCATCGGCCTCGCATCTTCCTTCTTTCTACGCGCTGCCGCTCTCTTAACCGTTTCCTATCTTCTCCGTTATAAATGGTTACAGCTTCTCGGCGCCGCTTACCTAATCTACGTCGCCATCCACCATTTCCTAAAAAAACCGAAAAACCCGCATCAAGTCTTGGCTCACCCCTCTTTTTGGATGACAGTCTTAAAAATTGAGCTCTTTGATATCGCTTTTGCCATCGATTCAATCATTGCCGGGATCGTCTTCATTTCCAACGGCCAGTCCACCTCCTCCATTCATCCAAAACTCTGGATCGTCTATGCAGGGGGCATGATCGGCCTGATTGGTATCCGTTATGCAGCCGGTCTCTTCGGCTCTCTCCTCCAGCGCTTTCCTCGTCTCGAAACGAGCGCCTATCTCATGGTCGGCTGGATCGGCCTCAAATTAGCCCTCTCCACCTTCCATCTCCCCTACCTCGCCCCTATTTTCTGGGCCGGTCTCCTCGTCCTATTTCTCCTGGGACTTCGCCAGCCAAAGAGCTAGGTGGGTGTTCTGTAAACAAAGTTTAAGTCGAAAAGAAAGACAGGATCCGCTTCGCGGGAGGATCACGCAAGATTGGCATGATGCAGGGAAGCTCTGCAACCCAAAGATAATCCTGCTGATCATGCAGACTTTGTCGATCCTACTTATCCTGTTTAAAGTTCTTTTCTCATCGTTATATCGTTATATCGTTTAATCGTTGTGTTTTTGCTTAAATCAGAACAATTTTCGAGGAATAGGACTAAAAAACGATATAACGATATAACGATGGGAACGATAAAATTACAAGATGCAGGGAAGCCCAGCAACCCAAAGATAATCCTGCTGATCATGCCGACTTTGTCGATCCTACTTATCCTGTTCCTTTTTGAGGACTAACAACATATTGTCTTTTTTCAGCACTACAAAAAATATTTATTAGACACCCTCTAAATCGGCGCCCATAGAAGTGATGCAAAATAAGCCGTAGTAAAACCGACTACAATTTCTACGCCCGGCACAATTTTTGAAGTGTTATGAATCATCCATTTGGAAAAAAGACAGATGCCGAACAGGCCAACACGATCGGCTCTAGCTAAGGGCATCAGCCTCCTGGCCGTATTCAGGCCTAGAAAAACAGCGCCCGTTACCACCCCATCTTGAATGTCCTTTTTCATAGACGTCAACCCTCCGAAGTACTCGATCGTGCGACATCCGATCATGGCATCGATCATCACACCTACTTTTCCTAACGAAGGATCTCCCGCAATTTCTCTAACCTTTTTTTCAAGAAAAAGACTTCCACAAGTACTACCTAAAGAAATCAAGAATCCATTTATGCTCATCTATTACGATCCTACCTATTCATCAGCCTAAGAGCTAAATCGGCGAATCCTGAAGTAGTAAAAGAAACAGCTCCAGCCCCAAAGAAAATCAGAAAGGGATCGAGCTTATTTAACTCACTTCCCGCTGCGTAAATCAGAGTGACAGCAAATGGCAAAGCCGCTTGTCGCACAATGTTTTTCGTGTTTCCCAGACTCTCGTAATAGCGATTGGCCCAAAAAACTGCGTGTACGGCCGAAGCGACCTTTATTCCAAGAGACATGGGAGCCGAAACAAACTGTGGCCAAAGAGCTTGGGCAGCAGCAATAATAGTAACAAAAGCGATCTTGCGATTCTCTTTTCTTGGATGTTGAACGATGGCTTCCGCCGCTGTCCAACCAAGATGACTCACCAAAGCCCCACCAACAAATCCCATTGAATGACTCATAAAACTCCTCCTTAAAAAATAATAAAGACCCCCTACAAAAGAGTCCGTTCGTGATTAGCTAATAGAAATCCCATGTTCGCATAGACGAAGCGAGAGCCAAAGTAAGAGAGGGCAAAAGAGAGGGCACCCGTAAGAAGCGCAGGCGATCGATCAGCATAGAGCGACGCTTGCGCTGCTAAGACAAGCAACGTAATCGAACAAACTTTTCTAGGATGGATTTGAGGATTTTCAGGAAAAAGTCTCCAGCCAAGAAGTAAGCTCGCTGCGGCAATTGCCGCTGGAAGCACTCTCTGATAGCACGAAGCAAGTGAAATCGATAGAACAGTCGAAACGCCTATCACGGCAGAGGCAATTTGAGCCCGGCGAATCGGACGTGGGCATGCAGACCGATAAACCGATTCTGTTCCCATATAACTTGCCATCGTTAAATTGAATAATTGCATTCCATGCCGAAACGAATTCGTTGAGCATTCTGGACCGAATAGGAACGCAGCTCCACACCCAGTCTGGATCGCCACTTTCATCCAACGGGGCAAGGAATGGATAGAAACTAAAGATCCCCCAAATAAAAGATACTGCGCTCCAAATCCGACCGCTCCTTGAATTATCCCTCCCATTTCCGCCTCTCAAAAAAAATTGTGATAAAATCTACTATCAGTTGATTTTTTCTGTAAAGAATAGATTATTTCCCTGCGTCTGAGTTACAATGGTTCTCATGAGCAAAACACCTGATTCAGAATTAGTCTCAAACCGCAAAGCGGGCCACGATTACGAGATACTCGATACCTTTGAAGCTGGCATTGTCTTGCAAGGAACAGAAATCAAATCTCTCCGCAATCACGGCGGCTCGCTCCAAGATTCTTACGTCGACATCAAAGGTCCGGAACTCTGGCTCGTCAATTGCAGCATCGCGCCCTACAACTTCGGCAATATCCACAATCATGAAGAGCGGCGCGAGCGAAAGCTTCTCATGCATAAGCGAGAGATTGAAAAACTGCGTCGGCTCAAAGCCGAAAAAGGGCTGCAAATCATCCCCCTCTCGATCTATCTCACCAAAAAAGGGATCGCGAAAATCAAAATAGCCACGGCCAAAGGTAAAAAAGCCTATGACAAGCGAGCCTCGTTAAAAGAGCGCGAAGACACCCGTTCGATGGAGCGCGCCTCCAAATACGACGAATAAAAAGCTGAACACCACTTGACAGAGGCGGGTGTTTTGCCGTACCTTTTTCTTTCTATCACCAAAGTTTAGGAGCATTCATGAAAGCGGTCGTTTCGAAAACCGATCTCGTCTCAATGATCGGCAAAATACAAAGCATTGTCGCCTCAAAACCGGCGATCCCTATTCTGGCCAATGTTTTGATCGAAGCGATGGACGACCAAGTCGTCTTAACAGCCACCGACCTCACGGTCAGCATGCGCTGTTACCTCGAAGCAAAAGTGGTCGAAGAAGGAGCCATCTCACTCCCCGGTCGAAAACTCTTTCAGCTGATCCGAGAGCTCACTTCCCCGCAAATTAAAATTTCGGCCTCCACCAGCGAAATTGCCGAAATCACGACAGGCACTTCGGTGTTCAAGATCAATGGAATGAGCAAAGCGGAATTTCCGCAACTGCCCGATCTCGCTGGATCGCCAGAAGTGCAGCTCCCCGCTTCCACCCTAAAAGAGATGCTTTCAAAAACCTCTTTTTCCGCCGCTCGAGAAGATAGTCGCTACATGCTCAATGGCGTTCAAGTGGTGATTGCGAATCAAAAAGCGCACTTCATCGGAACTGACGGAAAACGACTCGCTAAGGCCAGCGCATCGGTCGCTCTCGATCCCACTGTCATGGGTCAGTTCGTTCTCCCCTTGAAAGCGGTCGAAGAGATGGTCAAAATCTTAGACGACAGCGATTCCAACGTAACGCTTACTTTATCGCCAGACAAGGTTGCGCTGGAAGCGGGTTCTCAAATGCTGATTGCCAAATTGCTCTCAGGGCAATACCCAGACGTAGAGCGAGTGATTCCACAAAAATTGGGCCAACAGTTTGCCATCCACCGCGAAGAATTAATGTCCCTACTGCGCCAAGTCTCTCTCTTTACCTCAGAAAATAGCAGCTCCGTCCGCTTCTCCTTTGAAACGGGCCAACTGCACCTGTCGGCGACCAGCAGCGAAATTGGGGAAGGAAAGGTGAGCATGCCGGTTGACTTCTCTGGCCCACGACTCGAAATCGCCTTCAATCCCTTCTACTTCCTCGACATCTTGCGCCACAGCAAAGATGAAACCATTCGTTTCGGCCTCAATGACGCCCACAATCCAGGCCTCATCACCGATTCGTCTCAAGCGCTTTTCGTGATCATGCCGATGCGCCTGTCCGACATGCCAGCTGCCCGTAAAGAGGCAGAAGCCACAGTCTAAAAGGCTGAAGAAAAGAGAATCACAGAGTTCCACAGAGAAGAAATGGGAAAGAAATCAAAGTTCAGAATTTTTTCTCTGTGTGACTCTCTCTTCCATCTCTGTGAAACTCTGTGATTTATATCTCTTAAAAATTCATTATAGAATAACCTCTCATGCATCTGAAAAGTCTATACCTCCGCAATTTTCGCAACTATGCTGAAGCGGAGGTATTTTTTTCCCCGACGCTCAACGTGATGCACGGCTTTAATGCGCAGGGAAAAACAAATCTGCTTGAAGCGATCTATCTCGTTGCGACGGGCCGCTCTTTTCGAGCGGAACAGCTCGTCGATTTGATCAAACAAGGAGAACGTTTTTTCTTCATCGAAGCCAAGATTGAAAAAGAAGGCATTGAACACACAGTCCAAATCTCCTTCGACGGGATAGTGAAGAAACTTACTTTGGATAACAATGCCTATAGTACGTTGCAACATCTGATTGGACTATTGCCCTCCGTTCTCTATACGCCGTCTGATTCGGAATTAATCGACGGATCTCCTGCCATTCGGCGACGCTTTCTCAATATCCACTTAGCGCAGAGCGATCCTCTCTACATCCACCATCTCTCTCGCTATTGGCGCGCGATGAAGCAGCGCAATGCTCTATTAAAAATCAAACAACTGGAAGGAATCGAATGCTGGGAAGAGGAGATGGCTCAATCGGCGGCCTATCTTTGGCAAAAACGGGAAACTCTCATCGCCGAAATCCAAGCCCCACTCCGATTGATGAGTGAAAAACTCGCAGGCTCTGCTGAACAGCACGAAATCAAATTCCACCCCTCATTTACAGATAATTACCTTGCCCAGCTGAAGAAAAGCCGACCGAGAGAGATCCAACTCGGCGCCACCTTAACAGGCCCTCACCGAGACGATTTCTGTCTGTGGATTGAAGGAAAAGAAGCTCGCGGTTTTGCGAGCGAAGGGCAGAAAAAAACGGCTGTGGCCGCTCTTCGTCTAGCCGAAAGAGAACTCCTCACTCAAACAGCAGAAACCTCCGCTCTCCTGGGTATTGACGATCTAGGGCTCCACCTAGATGAAAAGAGGCAGAGCCTACTACGAGGCATGCTCGCATCGCTGGGTCAGGTCTTTGTCACTACGCCAGAGCTCCCCCCATCTTGGGAAGAGCTAGCCGACGCGCGTAAATTTTTAGTGACGAGCGGAACGATTCAAAATGCGTAAGTAGGCCTCTCCCAGAGGAAACTGAACCGATTCTTTTTTAAACAGACCGATCATTTTATTGGCGAGCACTTTGCCGAGTTGGACGCCCTCTTGATCGAAAGAATTGATATTCCAGATAAAACCTTGGAAAGCGACTTTGTGTTCATAGAGCGAGAGGAGGGCACCCAAACGGAAGGGATCAAGTCGATCCGATAAAAGAACGCGACTCGGACGGTTTCCCGGGAAAAATCGGTTTGGATTTGAGCTTTGTTGACCTGTTGCAAGAGCAATCGTTTGAGCAAAGAGATTAGATAATAGTTTTTCTTGTGAAGTAGTGCCTTGTATTTCTAGATCGGCTGGATATTGAGAATGTTTGAACCCAATAAACTCCAGGGGCACAACATCTGTTCCTTGATGAATGAGCTGATAAAACGAATGTTGTCCATTCGTTCCCGGCTCTCCCCAAATGACGGGCCCTGTATGAAAATCGACCGCTTTACCCAATTTATCGATCCGCTTTCCATTCGACTCCATATCGAGCTGCTGCAAGTGAGCCGGAAAGCGATGAAGGGCTTGCGAATAGGGAATGATGGCAACCGTTGGATGATTTAAAAAGTTCCGATTCCAAATGCCGAGCAGAGCAGAAATGAGAGGTAAGTTTTCGGTCGGTTTTGCGGTCAGTGCATGGCGGTCCATGGTATGCGCGCCGCGCAAGATTTCTTTAAAACCTTGAAAGCCGAGTGCAAATCCGAGCATCACACCCCCTACCATCGAGGTGGCTGAATAGCGGCCGCCAACGAAATCCCAGATGTAAAAACTAGCCAAATAACGGGAAGGATCATCCATCGGGCTTTTCTCTCCCGTCACAGCGACAAAATGCTCTTTTGGATCCAGTCCCATTTTTTTCATCCGCGTACGGACAAACTCTTCATTCGTGAGCGTTTCGAGGGTAGATCCCGATTTAGAAACAACGACAGCGAGTGTCTTTTTTAAATCGACCGCTGCGAGAACGGCATTTGCATCATCTGGGTCGACGTTGGAGATGAAGTGGATTCGCTTGCCTGGTTTATGAAAAGCGCTCATCGCCATGCAAAGTGCGCGAGGACCTAAATCGGATCCGCCAATTCCAATTTGGATCAAATCGGTAAAACGCTCTCCGTGCTTTTCGAGGAAATGTTCGAGTTTATTCAATTCCCGCTCAGCCGCTTCAGAGGCCGACTTGGCGGCGAAAGAATTTTGCCGATGACCAAAGACATCGCGCATAGCCGTGTGGAGCACAGTCCGATTTTCACACTCCACTCCCTCAATCCGGTTCAGCACCTCACCTGATTGCATGGCGCTCATCTTTTCTACAACGCGCGCCTCTTTGGCAAGCTCAAACAGCGCATCCATGACCCGCTCATCGACTCGTTCGGTTCCATAGAGCAAAGTAAAGCCCTCTCCCTGCACACTCAAGTTCTCAATTCGCTCCGCGGTCAGCGCGCCAGGTTTAGTTAAGTCGATCGGATGTTCAGCGAGTTTATGAAGGGTTTTTACAGCCGGAAAGTGCTCGAATGCAGACATGATCTCCTCGTTCTTAATGGAGCCACTATACTGCAGAAGAGATTAAAAAAAACAATTTATACAGGAGAACCTTGTCCTAAATTGCTCTGTTTGTGCATACTTGAGCCTCAACAAATACCGGGGTATAGCGCAGTTTGGCTAGCGCGACTGGTTTGGGACCAGTAGGTCGGGGGTTCAAATCCCTCTGCCCCGATTTTTTTGAGAGTCTATGCGAATTCCAAATGATACCCTCGCATTTGAAGAAACTATTATTACAGCAACAATCAATGGTTTAACCGGTGGCTTGGTGGGTTATCTTGCCGGCCGTTCCATCACCCTAATCACTTCTCTCTATCCGAATGCAGCTTCCTATACGACTATCTTTCTCGGATCTTTAACTGCACTTCGCGTAATTAGTAGAGCCAAACTCCCCTCCTCCTATAAAGCGTGCGCCGCCTTAGGCCTGGCGCTTACCACTCTAACCATGACAGCCACCGTCATTGCGACGGCTCCGCCCATCAAACAAACTCTACTTCACCTTCTGTAGCGGCAAAACCCTTTAGCTTCCGCTCTCCCTGCATCCCCATCGAACCCTTTAAAACAAACAAGCGATCAAGGCCTTCCCACTCTTCGGTCAAAAAAGCTTCAAAGACAATTTTGGCGCCTGACTGACTCTTTAAAAGGTCATTAAAAGAGGTGGCATAACTTCTCCGTTCAGGAAAGACAATTCCGTGACTGGTCTTGACCGAGCGGCTCCAAACTCCTTTCTCATCCCAAACGAATCCATCTAACGGCAAGCCGCGATCCCTCAAGGCCACCAGAAAATGCTCGAAACGCTCTTTTGAAATGACCTGCAACGCATCGGCAGGCGAGCCAATATCTCGGATGTCAAATAACAAAAATACCGGCACCTCATCTGGCAAACGATGTGAGAGCATTTGGAAATAGATCGCAAAAGCATCGGCCGCAAAGAGTCGCCGAGCTTGGGGGGTATCAACAAGTTCTTCTTCTTCAAGCCAAGCTGCAAAATTCGCAAGCTGCTTTTCAGACCAAGAAAACGCATCGCTAAAATCAGCGCTGCCGCGATAGAGCGAAAGAGCGAGAGTGTCTGTCTTAAAGAGCGGCCAAACAAGTTGACTAAATTGTTTCAGAGCGAGTGCAATCGCCTGAAAACGGAGTTCGTCTTCCAGCGGAAAAAAGGGTTGATCCAATCCTAACCGAAATGACCAAACGATCTTTTTCCCCTCTTCACGAAGCTGCTTTGCCCGCAGTAACTCTTTAGACCAGTCTAAATCGTCCGAGGGGCCAGCCGGCAATTCAATCCACTGATCAAAACCAATGCATTCGGTTCCGATCTTTTTATGGTCCCATGATGTATCAATAGGTTCGTCTCTATCCATTGCGGTACTGCACGTAGTAAATGGTTCGCCCTTTCTCTAGCCACAAATTGGCAAAATAGGAATCGCCATAGGCGCTCCAATCGGTGTGAAAGTGGGGTTGCGGTAAAATAGGCAACCAAGGCTGAGCGCCGCTCAATTCTTGAATCATCTGATCGCGATAAGGGACATCATCCGTAGCAAAGGTCGCCACTGCCCCATCTGCTAAGGTCGTTGAAAGAGCATCCAAAAAAGGTTTTTGAACAATCCGGTGTTTGGCATGGCGAAGCTTTGGCCATGGATCGGGAAAATTGACAAAGGACTGTGCGACACTTTTTACCGGGGTATAATAGCGCAAAAAAGTCCTCCCCTCCGCACAAACGGTGTATAAATTGGGGATATTTTCTCGATGTCCTTTTAGCCAAATTTTTCTCGCACGATCAAAGCGGAGCTCGACTGCAACCCAATTGATCTCAGGGTTCTCTTTCGCCCGATCGCCAATCCACTGTCCGTTTCCACTGCATAGCTCAATATGGACGGGCTTCTGGTTACCGAAGATTCGCTCATCTGCCCAATCGAGCCGTCCCCACGATTCATGGTGGTCGAACTGCTTCGGCAGGTAGAAAAAGCGATCCAAATAGATGGGCCTTCGCCCTTCCCAGTCAAACGGGATGATCAAGTCTTTTTTCGATTTCATGGCCCAGAATTATACTTTTAAATCTTGCAGGATTCAATAGCGATTGCTATGTTTTCTATTTACCCGGAGTGGAGCGATGTACCACGTTAAGCATCTATGCGCAGTTATCTTTGCCGAAGTCCCAACTTCTTTGAGCGCCCCGCAACTCGTCGATTTAAAAAAAGTTTTTGCAGCCGCGCCAATTATCTATACGCTTTTAATCGCGATGTCGGTCGCCTCGATGGCGATTTGGCTCTATAGCTTCCTGACTATTCGCGCTAAAGATCTCGCCCCAAAAGCCTTTATCGAACAGGTTCGAGCTCTGTTGAAAAATGGAAAATACGAAGACGCCACTCGCCTGTGCGCCTCGCAAGGAAAAATCCTCGGTTCGATTGTCGCCGCCGGTATATCCACTCGCCAACACGGCGCCCAGGTAATGCACGATGCGATGAAATCGGAAGGGAAGCGGGCCGCGACCACCTGCTGGCAGCGCCTCTCCCTCCTCAACGATATCGTCATCGTCGCTCCCATGTTTGGTCTGCTCGGAACCGTAATCGGGATGTTTTATGCATTTTACGATGTCAACCGCTCCATCGAAAGCATCAATGCC
Organism: Chlamydiota bacterium; assembly: GCA_048498835.1. Taxonomy (GTDB): domain Bacteria; phylum Chlamydiota; class Chlamydiia; order Chlamydiales; family SM23-39; genus CAITMJ01. The sequence goes on from JBEHXF010000023.1 coordinate 27,046, forward strand.
CTCTTCGATGGCCTAGGGGTTTCTGTCGGAACCACCGTTGTCGGCCTCATTGTAGCGATCGTCGCCATGATCTTCTATACGACTCTAAAGTACCGGATTGTCAACACTCTCGGACTCGTAGAAAATGAAGCGCTGGCTCTCTGCCCGCTAATCGAAACAAGGGCCTAAGATGGAACTGATCCCGCAAGATGAATTGAAGACGACTCATAGCTTCAACTTCGCGCCCATGATCGACTTCCTCTTCCTCATGCTCGCCCTCTTTGCGATTCTCGCCGTTTCTCGCTCAGCCCTTCTCGATACCGAAGTCTCTCTCGTCGAACTCAAAGCAGAACCAAACGCCACTTCGGTTCGCTCCAAAGCAGAAAGGCAGCCCATCCACGTCAGCGTGACGGCGAACGGCACCTATAAATGGCTCACTGAATTTCAAGAATATCCGATGGAAACGGTCTCGGCGATACAAGAAGAGCTCGCCCGCCAATACAAACTCGGCGCCTTGCCGCAAGATCGGGCACAGACGGAAATCTTACTTCACATCGACAAGCAAGCTGCGTGGGAGCCTATTGCGAAAGCAATCTTTGCCATTCGCGAAGTGGGCTTTAATGTTCGCCCGGTCTACGAACCGCTCGATTAATAACGTTGTCGCTGGAATTGAGGTTGCGGTCTACGATACGCTCCTCTTGGTGGCTGATAGCCCCACTGAGGCGCCTGCCCTGCCATTCTTCTCGGCTGAGCACGCGGATTCATCTCCTGACCTTGTGGATCTAAAATCGAAATATTTGGATAGACTTGTGCTAAGGTTTGGATTAAATCACTCAAAGCTTTCTGTCTAGCTAACTCTCGGATGGTATTTAATACGTCAGGATTTTGTAATTCAGCGGGATCCGCTCCATGCTGAAGCATCCATCGCAGAATCTCATTGTGGTGTTGCGGTTGACTATTATCATATCCCCTCTGAATTCTATCTGCGAGTCCTCTATCGGCAACATGGAACATAACACTTTCAATCCGGAATGAAATTGGATTTGGGGAGCCGTTGCTTAAGTCGATTATATAGTTTGCAAAATCATTGATTTCCGCATCAATCTGATGTAAAAGGGCAATCGTTCTCTGTCTTATGGCTGGATCGACACCGGCCGCTGGATTGGGTGCAGCGCCAGCAGCCAGGTTCGGTGCTGCTGCTGCAGCAGGTCCTACTCCTAGAGCTCCCCTTGGATTGGCCCGTTGAACCTGCGGTGGAGCGCCGTTTGGCTGTCTCACGAGAGGAGGCTCTCCTGGACGAGCTCTTACGTAAAAAAGATCGCCTACGTTTTTAGCTACAGAAGAACCCAGTAACATTCCAATAAAAGGGCTAACGGGAAGAGCCCACGACGATAGATAGCCAACTACACTACCCGCCACCACTTCAGCGAGCAGTTGGACGTAACTTTGACCAATTCGAGGGGTATTACCATTAGGCTCATCTAAAGCTTGAGTGGGGCACTCGGCACATACGCCATTACAAGGGCAGGGATCGACTACAATACGTGGCGGAGACTCGGCAAAAGCTGCGTAGATGTCCCCTGTTGTTTTCACTGCTAAACTTCCAACAATTCCAGATAAAATCATGCTGGCGGGGTTATACAGCCCATTCAACAACGTTTTTGTTAAAGCGTAACCTGCGGCACCTAAGATAGCTCCACCCATGTATTGTCTAGAAGTTGCAAATTCGCTCTGAGCTATGCGCGGTTTATTGAGCTCAGTCCATGCTTGGTTTGCTTTGGATCGGATAGCATCGGTCAATCCTAATTGCGTATTGAGTTCGCTAGCCCCAACAACAAATACGCCACCACCGATCAATTTGAATAAACCGGAGGCTAGATTTGCGACAGCTTGACCTGTTGTGCCGAGCCCGGCCACTTCAATGATCAAAGGAGTTATATAGGAAGCCGCCGTATAAAGTGATCCGCCTACCAGAGAGGTAACAAAAGAGTTTTTAATTTGCTCTTGTCGAGCTGGGATAATGTTATTCACAATTAGCCGTAATTAATTAGTAACATTATAGCAGAAGCAATTATTAATTCTAAAGTATTGAAAAATAAACTATTTACAAAAAATATTTTTATTTCTTTGGACTCAAAATTTTCTCTATTGAAAGAATGAAAAGCTCAGGTTAAAATGACGTCCCCGCCAGAACTGGAAGCGGTTATGACAATAAACACCCATCTCGATCCCTGTAAACTTCACACAACCCTACGTACCCTTGAAATTTCTAATCATCCCGATTTAACCGATTTAGAATTTCAAAAAATAATTTTACACTGCCCCTCTCTCGAGACACTCGAGCTAAAAAACTGTCCCCTCCTAGGCGACTCAGCCATCCAAATACTCACTCAATATACCCCTTCGCTTCGCGCTCTTTATTGGATCGGCCCCTCTCAAGTAACTCAAGAAGGCTACCAAGCCCTCTGCCACCTGAATCTCTCCTTCCTCAGTCTCTCCGGCTCTTCGCTCTCTAGCTCTGCCTGCCACAGCCTCCTCCATTCAACCCCAACCCTCGCTGCCCTGGATGTCAGCTTTTGCCCTCTCGACGACCGGGCCTTTCACGACGTCCGCTCTCCCCTTCGCTTTCTCAATTTACAAGGATGCTCGGGCATCACCGACGAAACACTCCATCAACTCTCAAAAGCCTCCTCTCTCAAACACCTCTTCCTCGCCTACTCTGATCAACTAACACCAACCGGCCTGCAAACACTCTCCTCTCTTGAAACTCTTCGCATCTCGCATTGCGCGAATCTAGAACTTCTTGATTTTTAGCTTCTTTCTGGTAGAATCGATCCATCCATCTGCCCAGGTGGTGAAATTGGTAGACACACAAGATTTAGGTTCTTGTGCCCTAACGGGTGTGCAGGTTCGAGTCCTGTCCTGGGCAAAAAAATTCCATTTTTTTGCCCAGAGCAAGCCGCCAGTGCGGCTTGCGTGCAGGACTCGAGTCTCGATCCTCTGGATCGAGACCGCCGGCCCGGCAGCAAGCGCGAAGCGCTGCGCGAGGGCGTCCAATACGCTACTACGTGGGTATTGGAC
>JBEHXF010000024.1:0-28177 GCA_048498835.1 Chlamydiota bacterium
AACGCCGATTGAGGTGGAGAGGGAAGGGCCCTCATTTACGGTGGATACTTTGCGCCGGCTGCAGAAGGATGGGGTTCAGTATCGACTCATTTTGTCTACTGAGTCTGCTGCTGGATTTGAGCGCTGGAAAGAACCTGAAGAGATTGTCCGTTTGGCTCCTCCTTTGATAGGGGGACGGGGGAAAGGTGGGGTTGTTCCGACTCGGCTCATGGAAATTTCCAGCACCGAGGTGAGAGAGCGGCTCAAGAAAAAAATGTATTGCGGCCACTTAATTCCGAAGTTTGCTCTGGACTACATCGCCAGATACGATTTATACTCTTCGTAGTTTTTCTCTTTCCGAGAAATAGAGGACTTTTTATTTTCCAGTTATGAACAAAACGCCTTTTGAACTACTAAATCTAATAGCCCAAGTCATTTACGACAAAAAAGGGGCTAACATCCTCGCGCTCGATGTGCAAGGTCTGAGTACAATGACCGACTTTCTCATCATTGCTGAGGGAAATGTCGATCGACACGTCTCTGCGATTGGCCGAGCGATTGTGGATGAATTGAGGGAAAAAGGGGAGCGTCCTGTTCATGTTGAGGGGATGCAATCGGGCGATTGGGTCGTCATCGACTTCTCTATCGTTATGGTTCACCTCTTTGCACCTGGCTTCCGTGAAAGATATTCTTTGGAAAAATTGTGGGGCGATAGCAAAATCGTCGACCTCGAAATCGATGTTTCGAAGTCCGCCCTGGGTCTTAAAGAGTAATTCCGTTCTCTAAGTCTTTGATTTTCAGTAGCTTTTACAGCCAAAAATCCGGTTGAGCCGCGAGATAAAATCTGTTATGCTGGTGGGCACAAAAAAGATTTTTAGAGGTCCAATATGTCCAACAAGAAGCGGATTGTCGTGACAGGCATGGGAGTCGTCTCCTGCTTTGGCAACGATGTCGACTCTTTTTATGAGCAGCTTCTCCAGGGAAAGAGCGGAATCGTTCCGATCGAAGGGTTCCCTGTTGAGGAATATCCGACCCGTTTCGCCGGCCAAATCAAGCAATTCGATGTGGGCGACTACATGGATAAGAAACAGGCGCGCCGCGTCGATCCTTTTATCCGTTATGTCATGGTCAGTGGTAAAAAAGCTTTAGAATCGGCTGGTTTAAATGCGGATGAGCTCGCGAAGCTCGATAAAGACCGCTGTGGTGTGATCGTCGGCTCTGGGATGGGCGGGATGAGCGTTTTCTACGATGGCGTGGAAACGATTCTAACTAAAGGATACAAAAGACTGACTCCCTTCTTCATTCCCTATATCATCACCAATATGGGTGGCGCGCTGCTTGCGATCGATATTGGCTTTAAGGGGCCGAATTATTCGATTTCCACTGCTTGCGCGACGTCGAATTACTCGATCCACGCAGCAGCTGAGCAAATCAGGCTGGGAACGGCTGATTTGATGCTCTGCGGCGGTGCAGAAGCTCCGATCGGACCGATTGGGCTGGCTGGATTCGTAGCGATTGGCGCTCTTTCAACGCGCAATGAGGAGCCGACAAAAGCTTCCCGTCCTTGGGATCAGGGGCGCGATGGCTTTGTCATGGGCGAAGGTTCGGGCGTTTTGGTACTGGAGAGTTTAGAGCACGCCTTGGCGCGTGGCGCACCCATTCTTGCCGAATATCTGGGCGGTGCAGTCAATTGCGACGCTTATCACATGACTTCTCCGCGCGAAGATGGGGAAGTAGTGGGACGTTGCATGGAGATGGCTTTAGCTGATGCGGGTGTCTCGAAGGAGCGGGTCAATTACATCAATGCTCACGCCACGTCGACGATGGCGGGCGATCTGTGCGAAATCCATGCGATCGAGAAGCTCTTCGGCGACCATGCCAAGAACATTAAAATCAACGCGACCAAATCAATGATCGGTCACTGCTTGGGAGCCGCTGGCGGCTTAGAGGCCGTGGCGACGATTAAAGCAATTTTGACTGGTAAAGTCCATCCGACTATCAACCTAGACAATCCTGAGCCTGCGATTGCAGATCTCGATGTCGTGGGAGGTGAAGCAGTGGATCATCGGATCGATGTCGCTTTATCGAATTCATTTGGATTCGGCGGACACAATTCTACTCTGGCGTTTGGCGCCTACAAGCCTTAAGCAAGAGAATTTCATGGCATCGAATCGCGAAGAATCATTTGGGGTCGTCCCGCTTTCAAAAGCAACGGGCTATTGGCACGTATTTCTCATTCAACATCAGAAAGCTCGCTATTGGGGTTTTCCAAAAGGTCATGCTGAACCTGGCGAAACAGCAAAAGAAACTGCTATTCGCGAATTAAAAGAAGAGACCAACTTAGACATCGTCCAATTTTTTAGCGAGAAGCCCTTAACGGAGCAGTATCGCTTCAAGATTGAAGGGCGTGTCATTTACAAAAAGGTCTCCTATTTTGTCGCAGAAGTGGGCGGGAAAGTGGCGCTACAGGAAAAAGAGATTCAAAATGGAATCTGGGTTCCATTTCCTGAAGCAATTGATAAAGTGACGCATCAAGAGGGAAAAGCAATTTTACTTCAGGTTGAAAAAATTCTTCCGAAGTTATAGCCTCTTTATCAATTTATGTGGCCATTTGGGAAAACTGCTGACTCTTCGGTCTCCGAAGCGCCTTGTGGCAAGGTAGAGATATTCTCGCGTCATTGCTTCTTTTCATCCATTAGCCAACATAAAAAACGGCTACCCGGGTTTTCTCGCGAAGCTTGTTATCGCAATCTCTTGGATACGGTCGATTTCAAGAGAGCGCGCCTCACTTTTTTACTCGACACCGCAAAAGGCACAGACCATTTTTTGCGAGAGGAAAAAGAACATCCCGTCATTGAAATTAACGAAGGGAGTGAGGCTGGTTCATTTTTGCGTTTATTAGACCGGGTTGAGGCGATGAATCCTCATCCAGAAACGGTTCTCTATTTTGTAGAGGACGATTACTTGCACCGCGAGGGCTGGCTCGATGTTTTGCTCGAGGGAATCCAATTGCCTGGCGTCGATTACGTGACGCTCTATGACCACCGCGATAAGTATTTTTTACCTATGTATAAAAACTTGCAATCGAGAGTTTTCGCAAGCCGATCCTGTCACTGGCGGACAGTCCCTTCGACAACACAGACCTTTGCCGTTCGGTGGAAAAGGTTAAAACAGGATCTAAGCATCCATCGCTCTTTCTCAAAGGGACGGGAAATCAGCGCGGATCACGAGAAATTTTGCAAGTTGACGAAGCGAGGAGCGACTTTGATCTCCTCAATGCCCGGATGGGCGACGCATATGGAATTAGAATTTGCTTCGCCTTGCATCGACTGGGATACTATTATTTGTTCGAAACGAGAAGGAGTTTGATATGGAATTGTCCAGAAGCTTGACCATAGAGCTGCAAAAGATGCCTGCGTGGGCAAAACACGTATTACTCGTCGTTGGAGCCAGCATTATTTTAGGGCTCTTTGCGAATGTATCTATTCCTTTATGGTTTACTCCTGTACCAATCGCTACCCAATCAGGCGTGGTCATTTTGCTTGCGGCCTTGCTCGGATCCAAGCGCGCACCGGCAGCGGTCGCCCTTTTCCTAGCACAAGGAGCAGTCGGTTTGCCTGTGTTTGCGAATGGAACGGGTGGTTTTGTTAAATTGATCGGCCCAACAGGCGGATATTTCCTCGGCTATTTAGCTGCAGCTTATATCACCGCCAAAATCATTGAGATGAGCCCAGAGAGAACGCTCAAAAACGCTCTCGTAGCTATGATTGTTGGTGCAGGATTGATCTTGACAATTGGTGCAGGTTGGCTTGCCTCTTTTGTCGGCGTTAAACAAGCTTTTGTAATGGGTATTCTCCCATTCTTAGCTGGCGACGCGCTGAAAATTGCAGTGGGAGCGAAAATTCTTCACTGGATGGGATGGAGTAAACAGTCAGATAAAGCTTGAAAATTTTGTGCGACATGAGAAAAGCTCTGCTTTTACATGCACAAGATTTTGATTGGATTGCTTTTGATCGGGGCGGCGTTTAGCGCCGCCTTTTACTTGGGTAAAACCCAGGAGAGTCAGCTGAAGGGTTCATCTCTTTCAGTTGAAAGTTGTTCTCGTTTTATTCCCACCCCTTATGCTTTGCAAGATCGCTTCTTTTCCATCGTAGTGGTCGGTTACAACAATGGAGCTTATGTACAAAAGACGCTCCAGTCGATTTTTTCTCAAACGTATGCTTCGTATCGATTGATTTATATTGACGACGCTTCCGATGATGGCAGTTATGATCTTGCGCGCGATTTGGTCTATCAGCAAGGCGATTTAGCGCGGGTGACTCTCGTTCGCAATGAGACACGCCTCGGACATTTAGCGAATGTCTTGAGAGCGGTGCAATCATGCTCCGATGAAGAAATCATGGTGATTGTCGGCGGGGACGATTGGCTTGCCCATGAGTGGGTCTTAAGTCGGCTCAATCAATACTATGCCAATCCCGATCTCTGGATCACGTATGGGCAGTATCGAGAATATCCCCATTTCGGTTACGGCTACAGCCGACCCATTCAAGAGGGCAAGATTCGAGGACAGCCATTTACAGCGTCACATCTCAAAACCTTTTATGCTGGATTATTCAAGCAGATCCGTGAGCAAGATTTTGCTTATCAGGGAATTTTTTTTCCGGCAGCGGGGGAGTTGGCCTATATGTTTCCGATGCTCGAAATGGCTCAGAGCCATAGCGCTTATATTGACGAAGTGCTCTATATAGCCAACCGGACGGCTCAAAACAAAGAAGATCGAGAAGCGACTCTGCGCTGCGAGAGAGTCATTCGGAGTTTAAATACTTACGCTCCATTGAGTTTTTTAACGTTACAGCAAGTGGTAAACGAATGATGGGGCGCCTTCTATTCCTCTTTGCTTTATTGGCGGCACTCGGCGCCGGATATGGCTATGGGAGTGGCAGGCTGAAATGGGACAAGAAAAAAAATATCCAATTCGCCTCTGGCATTCACCCTGAGAGGGAAGTAACTCCCACCGAATACAAATCATTTGCGATCGTGCTCCACGCTCATAACGATGCGGCTTGGTGTGAAAGAGCTCTCACATCGATTTTTGCTCAAGATTATGATTATTTCCGCGTATTATTTGTCGATGATGGTTCGAGCGATGATACCTTTGAAAAAGTGCAGAAATTCGTCTTGGATAATGAGCAACACCAACGGGTTATCCTATTGCGCAACGATGAGACATTGGGTCCTGTGGCTTGTTTGTATCGGGCGATTGAGTACTGTCTGGATCGGGAAATCATTGTGCCTTGTTCAGCTCGCGATTGGCTCGCGGTTCCGACTGTCTTAAGTCGCCTCAATCAAGCTTTTCAAAATCCCGATGTATGGCTCTCTTTTGGACAGGCCATCCGCTATCCAAGCTATGAAATCGCCCAACCTCCTGAGTGGAAACCTTCCGCGATTGAAAAACAGGGATATGGAGAACCGTTTTTACAGGTTCCTTGCTGTTTTTACAGTAGTTTATTTAAGCAACTACCTCTTTCCGAATTATTTCTAGATGGGTCTTTTGCTAAAGAATCGGCAGCTTATATCTTGCCCATGCTCGAGCTAGCAGGGGGGCGCTTCAAAAGTTTAGCGGAGCCTATAGCCTTTGACAATCAAACTCTGTTAACACCAACCGCCCCTTTAGTTGATCATCCATCGCACCAACCACTCGCTTCCTTTCCAGCTGTCTCTCGATCCGCAAGACGAGCAGATCTGTTGGTATTCTCTTTTGACCGCCCATTGCAGCTCTATGCTACGTTAGAATCGATCTGTCGCCATGTAGCGGGTTTAGATCGTTTATCTGTGTTATATCGAGCGAGCGATGAACGGTTTGAAGCTGGCTATCAGGAATTGCAGCGGCAGTTTCCTGGAGTTAAGTTTTTTAAGCAGGGACAAGATCCGCGAAAAGACTTTAAGCCCCTCGTCTTGAAAGCGATTTTTGGATCTCCTTCGGAATACATTTTGCTGAGCAGCGATGATCTCATTGTAAAAGATGAAGTCGATTTGAAAACCTGTATGGATGCCATGGAAAAAACGGGCGCCTATGGTTTTTTTCTTCGTCTGGGCCTAAATATTGTCCATTCGGCTGAGTCGAAAAAGGCTTTAGAAGTTCCTGCGAGTGCGGCTTTGACAGGTGGAGTCTTGGCTTGGGATCTTCAGAGTGGACAACTGGATTGGGGCAAAGCTCACAATGTAGAGATGACGCTCTATCGCAAAAAAGAAATTGAAGAGGATTTTCGTGCCCTGAAGTTTAAGGATCCGGGGAGTTTAGTAGCGGCCTGGAATGAGCGCGAAGCAGCTCGGACCATCGGTCTTTACTTTGAACAGAGCAAAGTTGTTCAGCTCCCAGTCCATGCAGTGGCTGACGCAGGGAGTCCTAATTATCTTTCAGCGGAAGAGTTGCTAGTGAAGTTCAATCAAAGGCTCAGGATCGATATCGATTCTCTCTATCAAATCGAAAATTCCTCCCCAGAGCTCGAATCCCTTCCAGACTTTACCCTCCGCTAGGATAAGTGGGGAGGCTCAGCGCGAGCCCGAGTCCGTGTGCGAGCCCGAGCCCGAAACTAAAACAGAGAAATATCAAAGATCTGGCGAAGCGCCGGGCAAGATCGCCGCAACCGCGGCGACAGGATGTGGGGAAGTTTAGTCGAAAATTGCTCCCCAGAGTTCGAATCCCTTCCAGACTTTGCCCTCCGCTAGGATAAGTGGGGAAGCTCAGCGCGAGCCCGAGCCCGTGTGCGAGCCCGAGCCCGAAACTAAAACAGAGAAATAACAAAGATCTGGCGAAGCGCCGGGCAAGATCGCCGCAACCGCGGCGACAGGATGTGGGGAAGTCTAGTATCTCTTCGGGCACGGGCACGGGCACGGCCGCTTCGCGTGGTTAGTGTCTTTTAAAAACGAGGTGGCCGAGATTTCGAATTGTTTTTTGAGCAGCTGTTCCTGCTTTTTTAGCGGTGTGGCCCTGGAATCGGTGAGAGATATTTAACTCTCGATTGGTCGGGGGAGTGCGGGAAGCTTGGTCGATGCATCCATCGGCGATATCGGCGATGATTTCAACCCGAGATAGAAGTTCGACAGAGGCTTCCGGTTTTTTGGGAGTGTGAGTCACTGCGTGATGGGATCCTTTAAAAACCCGTTTGCCCATGGTCGATAGCGTCTTGTTGGAAGCTCTTGTTGCGCGGCTCGCGGTCTCTTGCGGATATTCTTCTGAGGCGCGGATTTTCCAGGTGGTGGGTCGAGCGCGAGAGCTTTGGGCGAGGCGGTCTTGCCCCAGGTCATTGGTCAGTTGCGCCCTTGTTAAAAGAGTGAAGGAAACTTCTTTTTTTGAGGACTTTTCAGGTGGGAAAGAACCGTGTGAAGGACCGACTTGTCTGACCATAAGAAGCCTTGGTAAGGATATTTTTTAATCTATACTAAAAGGGGAATAAAGTCCAGGGTAGGTGAGGGACGTTAAGATCTCTTTACTAAATAGAGGGGGACAGTTAAAAATGGTGGGACGTATGGTATGGAAACTCTTTTTTAGTTTTATCCGCCTTTGCTTGAAGTTCCGCTATCGGATTGAGGTCCGAGGGTTAGAGGAAATGAAGGCGAAGGTCCCGCCTGGTAAAAAGGGGATCCTCTTCTTGCCGAACCATCCTGCTCACATCGATCCAGTCATTTTATTTGCATTGTTATGGAATGAGTACCGGATGCGGCCATTGGTCGTGGAATTTATGTACCGGATGCCGATGCTGCGGCCGATCATGAAGGCGGTGAAGGCGCTTCCTATTCCCAACTTTGATACCTCTGTCAATCAGTTGAAAGTGAAAAAGGCGGAACGGTCTATTCAGGCGATTGCCGATGGATTGAAGGATAAAGAGAGCTTTGTTTTATATCCTGCCGGACGGCTGAAGTCGACCGCGAAAGAGGTGATCGGGGGGGCTTCCTCCACCCACGCGCTCATCCAAGAATGTCCCGACATCGATGTCGTTTTAGTCCGGATGAGCGGTCTTTGGGGCAGTCAGTTTTCTCGTGCCATCTTGGGGCGCTCGCCTGGCATGGTCGATAATGCGATCCGCTCCTTTAAAAATTTGGTGCGCAATCTATTTTTCTTTATCCCGCGACGTAAAGTCGTGATTGAATTTGAAGCGAATCCGAAAGATTTTCCCTGGAAAGGGACTCGCGTTGAGCTCAATCGGTATTTGGAGCAGTGGTATGACCAGTATCTCGATCCAAAAGGGGTGCGACATGCGAATGAGCCTCTCTATTTAGTTTCCTATGCTTTTTGGCGCAAAGACGTTCCCATCCCTTTTCAGCAGAAAAAGAAGGAAGGAGGAGAGCAGAACGGCATCGAGATTTCGCCGAAGACACGCGATAAGGTCTACGGTGAAATTCGCCGCATCATGAATAACCCCGATTTGCCGATCGACGATGAGAAAGATCTGGCGTTTGATCTGGGGATGGACTCCTTGAATATAGGCGAGATGATCGCCTTTTTAACGCATGAATTTGATGTGGGTGAAGCCCACCCGGAAGATATCACGACGGTCCGCAGCGCTCTCGAGCTCGCTGAAGGGGCTCGGGTGAGCGAAGAGCCAGTCCATACCACTCTAAGACCCCATTGGCCAGATGAAAAAAATCGCCCGGGCGCAGTGTTGCCTCTCGGTAAGACCCTGCCAGCGGCATTCTTGAATTCCTGCGACCGACTGGGTTCTTTTGCAGCTTGCGGAGATGATTTAGTCGGAGTTTTGAGCTATCGTAAAATGAAACGAGCTGCGCTCGTTCTCGCCCAGTATTTCAAGACGATTGAAGATCAGTATGTAGCGGTGATGTTACCTGCCTCTGCGGGCGCATTTGTGACGATTCTCGCCTTGCAGCTGGCTGGAAAAGTACCGGTCATGCTCAATTGGACTCTTGGTCCTCGCTATTTAGAAGAGATGATGAAGACCTCAGGGGCGAAGATCGCGCTTAGTTCCTGGCGATTTTTGGAGCGACTCTCTCATGTTGATTTCGGCGGTCTTGTCGATCAGTTTGTCTTACTGGAAGATGTGCGGGAAAATTTAACGCTGCGACAAAAGTTGGGTGGAGCGCTGCTCGCACTGCGCGGAGCGAATGCGATCTTGGAAAAGATGGGGCTCAATGACATCGATGAAGAGTCTCATGCCGTGGTTTTATTCACCTCCGGCACCGAGGCTGTACCGAAAGGAGTTCCTCTTTCGCACAAGAATATCTTATCCAATTTGCGCGGCGGAATGCAGTGTATCGAACTGCGCGATAACGATGTGATGTATGGTGTATTGCCACCTTTCCATTCTTTTGGATTCACGGTGGCGGGTATTTTTTCTCTCCTATGCGGTCTACGCATTGCGTTTTACCCAGATCCGACCGATAGCTTTGCTCTCGCTGAAGGGATGGAGCGTTGGAAGGTGACCATATTCTGCAGCGCGCCGAGCTTTTTAAAAGGGCTTCTCTCTGCAGCAAAACCCGAACAATTGACTACGATCCGCTACCTAGTTTCTGGCGCAGAGCGCTTGCCTCCTGAGATTCGAGAAAAAGCGAAGGCGATTGCCCCTCATTCGCTCGTCATCGAAGGATATGGCATCACTGAGTGCTCTCCGATTTTGACCATTTCACGACCGAACTTACCTCCAAAGGGAGTCGGACGTCCACTGCCAGAAGTAGAAGTGTGCATGATCCATCCGGAAAGCCTCGAACTGCTTCCAATGGGATCTGAAGGGGAGATCTGCGTGCGCGGCCCCAATGTTTTCCACGGCTATTTGGGCAAACCGCGCGACCCTTTTATCGAGCTGCAGGGTAAGAAATGGTACAGAACGGGCGATCTCGGCCGCATCGATCCGGACGGAAGCTTGATCTTATCGGGAAGATTGAAGCGGTTCACAAAAGTAGGCGGTGAGATGATCAGCCTTGGAGCGGTGGAAGAGGTGATCGCGACAGAATTGATCCGTCGAGGGGCCATTTCCTCTGATTTACCAGGCCTTGCTGTTTGCTCTGATGAACGGATTCCAAGCAAGCCGCAACTCATCCTCTTTACGACAGCCGATCTCAATCCGAATGAGGCTAATGAAATTCTAAAAACAGCCGGATTTAGCCGTCTGGTCAAAATCGCCAGTGTTCAAAAGATCGAGGAGATTCCTCTGATGGGCACAGGCAAAACCGATTATCGCCGACTCCAATCGAATATTGCATGATCTTATCGCTCTACAACACAGAAACTCGCCAAAAAGAGGCGCTCGCTCCCGTTGATGGGAAAAAAATCCGCATGTATACCTGCGGCCCTACGATTTATAACTTTGCTCATATTGGCAATTTCCGCACGTACGTATTTGAGGATCTATTGCGCCGGACGATCCAATACTTTGGGATGCCGGTCGAGCAGGCGATGAACCTCACCGATGTCGACGATAAAACGATTGCCGGAGCCATCAAAAACAAAACGAGCTTAAAAGAATTTACAGAACCGTATCGGATCGCTTTTTTTGAAGATCTCAAGACGCTGAACATTCAACCTGTCGAACATTATCCCGCGGCAACGGACTACATTCCAGAAATGATTCGGCTCATCCAAAAGCTTCTGGATAAAGGGATCGCTTATAAGGGGGCTGATGGAAGTATCTACTTTTCGATTCGCCATTTCCCGCGCTATGGACGCCTCTCGCATCTCAAGCTCGATGAACTAAAAATCAATGCTTCTGGCGATAATACAGCTGACGAGTACGAGAAAGAAAACCTCTCTGATTTCGTTCTCTGGAAGATTTACGATGAAACTCGGGACGGAAACATCTTTTGGGAGAGTCCTTTTGGTCCAGGACGACCCGGCTGGCACATCGAGTGCTCGGCGATGGCGATGAAGCTCCTCGGCGAAACCATCGATATTCACTGTGGCGGCGTCGACAACATGTTCCCGCACCACGAAAATGAAATCGCCCAATCCGAATGCTGCTCAGGTCATACTTTCGTTAAGCATTGGCTCCATTCTGAACATCTTTTGGTCGACCATAAAAAGATGTCGAAGAGCCTCGGCAACTTTTACACGCTCCGCGATCTGCTTCAAAAAGGTTACAGCGGCGCTGAGGTCCGTTATTTGCTCCTCTCTTCTCATTACCGCATGCAGCTCAATTTTACTTTTGAAGGACTAGATGCGGCCCGCGCTTCGCTTCATCGGATCGGCGATCTTCTCGACCGGCTCCAGGGTATTCAGCAACCGGGCTCTGCTCATATCGCGCCACTCTTGGAAGAGGCGGAACTCGCTTTTAAAGCAGCTCTCGGAGATGATCTCAATATCTCTGTAGCCCTTTCTGTTCTATTTGATCTCATCCGACAACTCAACGCTCTTTTTGATCAGCGAAAACTCAGCCGCGCCGACGCCGACCTTGCGCTCTATTTATTTGGAATTTGGGATCAGGTTCTCGGAATCTTCCCCTTTAATCGCAAAGAGGGAATTCCACACCGGCTTCTCAATCTACTCGAAGAGCGGGAACTGGCCCGCCGTGAGAAAAACTGGCGTCGCAGCGATGAGCTGCGCGATGAGATCCTCGCCTCGGGCTATCTCATTGAAGACACGCCAACAGGGGCAAGGCTGAAGAAAAAATGAACCAAAAAGCAACAACCGCTGATGAGCGATTTCTCATCAAACTGTACCAAACAGCCTCTCAAAAAGGCGATCCGCAGCACGCGCTCGACTACCGGCCGATTGCAAAAGCGGTCGGGCAAAAAGAGACGGCGATGAAAAACATCATCAAACATCTCGCTCAAGCCAACTTGATCAAGAAAATCAACGAGACGACCGTCTGTCTGACCGAGCGGGGCTGTAATCTCGTGCAAGAGTTCCTCGGTTAAACATGGCCTCCTCCGCTGGCTTTGATCGAGCCACAACAGAGATTTTCGCTTCTTTAGCAACGCTCCAAAAAAACATGGAGCTCCCTTGGACTCGAAAAGATGTAACTCAAGAAAAAATCACCCGCCTTTTTAAAGCCAATCAAGAGACGATCCTCACGCTGTATCAGCAACTGGAGCAATGGGAACCTCCGAGCGAGGATCTAAGTAACCTTCAAACGTTATGGGCTACAGCTCTAATCGCCGTTGTACAGCAAAAGCCAATCGATGATATCTGGATCGCTTTAGAAAATCTGGCTCAAGTCTATCGCCAATTCGAAAAACCAACTGAAAAATCTGGTCAATAAATCTTTTTTCTCTCTATCCTAGTAGCCTTTATTTTTTGAGAAGGTCTATGTATAGCGTTCAATCGGTAGAAAAAGATATTCCTCGTTTACTCACTAACTTTTACGATTCTTGGTGTGTGGACCAGGGAGAGACGGTCTTTCTAATTTTTGGTAAGATGGTAAGAATACGCGCTGCTCTACCACAGATCAATTCATGGATGAAGTATCATCCCACCTTGATCAGCGAAATCAATAATCGATTGTGGATTTGGAACCGAACACCCGAGAGAAATAAAGTTCATCTTCAGTGGGGCATATTTTTAGGAGAGTGGAGGCGTTATTTGAAACTTGAAGTGAGAGGCGATGATGAAGGCCGAAAGATTTTGAGACAACTTCATGCTGAGAGAGAAGAATTGATTCGGGTTGTAGATGAGTATTTCTCTGATCCTGATCCGCTCGATTATCTTAAAGTTATGTTTAATTAATCTTTAAAATTATAGAATGATGCTTTTACCCGGAGCTGGCTCATGAATGTGCAGAGACCTATCAATGATTTGCTAGATGACTTTAAAAATGCTTGGGATCTTCCGGCTACAAGCAGGCAATTAGAGGAGTGGGGAAAAACCCATGCTGAACTAATCAATAGAATCAGTACTAACATCCAGGATTTACCAGAAACTGATCGGATACGGCAGTTATGGACATCGTTTTTAGAAAAAATGACCTTTTTCACAATGCGAAATGAAAATTCGGAAGAAGAATTTCGAAACGTCTGCCAAGTGTGCCAAGATTTGAGTGAAGAGATTGCAAAGCGTACTTTTGACCTGGCTGGTGGATCTATGTCGCCTGTATTTGCCTCTGTAGATGCTGAAGAAAGTGAAAATTCTCTTTCCTTGCCTAGAGCCCCTTCGGCTGGATATCCTCTTCAGAGGTCCATTGCCATGATCTATCCTTCTCCCAAGACTCCTTCTTCCTCTCCTAATTTAGAAGCTTTGGCAGAGTTACAGGATATTCCTCTCCATCCTACTCCCTCTCAAACGAACGAAGAGTCTAAAAAACCGGTAGAACAGGTTTCTGCTTCTCAATCTCGATGCGGTGACTGCTTGATCGCTTAATTTTCGAAGTTCAGTTGACTTTCTTTACTTAATTTTTATAAAAAAATCTGGAGTTGTTTATGTCTGCAATCGATCGGTCGCGTAGGGACCTTGTGCCTTTGTTTCAGGAATTTGCTGATAGCTGGGAGCAAGAGGTGCTTGAAGGTACAATTATGAAGAAAGGAGAGGTTGTGAAAAAATTCTCCAAAAAAAACATAGAAAAATGGAATGCAATACATCAGAATTTAGTTGATGAGTTAACTAAAAAAATGGGGGAATGCAGGAAGGATGAAGGGATCAAAAAGGTAGAGAAAAAATGGAATGAGTTTCTCACTTGTTGGGCAGGAGTTGAAATGGTTAAAGATAGACAAGAAAAAAAAGTTATCTTGGCGAAGTTTTGCAACACAAGCAAAGAGTTGATTTCTCTGTTTAAGAAGCAAATCATAGACCAATCCGAGATTGTGTCTGAGCATTTCCCCTTGGTGAGATCAAATCAAATGTATCCAGCGAATCCTGAATCTGCTTCCAGATTGAGAGAGCTTGAAAATCCTCTTCAAGATGGGGCAAGAACCTCTTGCGGAGGATGCCAGATTAGTTAATCCTCTGGCTTCATCAGGGGGAAGAAGAGGACGTCGCGGATCGACTCGGCGTTGGTAAAGAGCATCACCAGACGATCGATGCCGATGCCGACGCCGCCGGTCGGTGGCATCCCTTGACAGATCGCTTCAATGAATTCTTCATCGAGCGGGTTGGCTTCGAGATCGCCCGAGGCTTTTTTGTCCGCTTGGTCGAGCAGGAGCTTTCGCTGGAGTTCGGGATCGTTGAGCTCAGAGTAGGAATTGCACATTTCTCGGCCGAGGATAAAGCTCTCAAACCGCTCAACGAGCCCTTCTTTGCGCGATTCGGGATCGCGGTGCATTTTGCAAAGAGGTGTTGTTTCGACGGGATGATCGATGATGTGGTGCGGCTGAATGAGGTGTTTTTCTGCAAATTCTTCGAAGAGCATCGAGATGAGGGCGCCGCGAGTCGCTGGATGGACCCCTTTTGGGTCGATGTGTGTCTCTTGTAGGAGACGGTTTTTCATATCGGATACGCTCATTTTATCGACGTCGATGCCGCCATAGGTGAGGATGGCTTCTTTCATCGTGAGGCGCTTCCAAGGACTCTTCAGATCGATCACCTGCGCCGTCGCTTCATTTTCAGAAGCCAGGCGGACTTTGGTATCTCCGAAGAGGGCGATGGCCACTGCTTCAAAGAGACCTTCGGTAAAATCCATCATGTCAAGGTAGTCCCAGCCTGCAGCATAGGCTTCGAGCATGGTGAATTCAGGATTGTGAGTCCGGTCGATTCCCTCATTGCGGAATACTTTTCCAATCTCATAGATTCTCTGCATGCCGCCGACGATGAGTTTTTTGAGGGGGATTTCGAGTGAGATGCGGAGAAACATATCTTGCTTGAGCGCATTGAGGTGAGTGGTGAAGGGTTGAGCCTGGGCGCCGCCGTAGACGTTTTCGAGGACAGGCGTTTCGACTTCTTCAAAACCGGTCTCTTCGAGGTAATTGCGAATCGAGAGGAGGATGCGAGAGCGCTTGCGGAAGCGGTCGAGTGATTCAGGGTGGGTAATCAGATCGAGCCAGCGCTTGCGGTAGCGGACTCCTTTATCGGCCAGGCCACTGTGCTTGTCGGGAAGGGGAAGGAGAGATTTCGTGAGAATGGTCACCGTTTTCGCATAAACCGTGAGTTCACCTCTTTGCGTTTTAAAGAGGTGTCCTTCAATTCCGATGATGTCGCCCAAGTCTAATTTTTTCTCGATGAATTTGATGTGGGAGAGCTCTTCGGTGGGATGAAAGCCGTGGACTTTGGTCAAATCTCGATTGAACATGACCTGAATTCGACCCGTTTCATCTTGGATCTGGCCAAAGGCGTTCTTGCCCATGGCTCGGAACAGGACGAGGCGGCCAGAGACGAATACATGAGGGGTCTGACCCGCTCCGGCATCGTCGCTATGACCCATTTCTTTCCCTTCATATTCCACAGCGATTTGAGCCGCTTTAAGCGTATGGACGTATTTAGGAGGGTAGGGATCGATTCCTAACTCCCTAATTTCCATGAGTTTACGGCTGCGATTTTGGAATTCTTCGTGGTGGTGATAATCGGGTACTGGAATGTTCATAGCACTTCTATTTTTCCTCTAGGGTAGCTCTCATAGACCCTTTTTGTAAAACATTAAGAGTCTAGGTGGATATCGGAGAGGTCTTCATTACAAGTTACCATGGCTTCGGCAATATGGTTAATATCGAAGGAGGTAAGAATTTTATTTCGTACATACCATTTTTCCTTCATTCCTGTTCTTTCCCAGGTCACTTCGATCCTATCCAAACGGCGTCCGCTATTTTGAATGATGTGAAAGAGATCGCGGAAAAAAATTTCTTTTCCCTGGAGGTTTTCCTGAGGCAGACAAATGGTTTGAATTTCATTCATCCGCTGAATGACCTTTCTCAGGCATTGATCGAGTTCGTAGGAGGAAAGTTGCAAAGTGGGGATGAGAAGAATTCCCTTGGTTTGAGCCACGAGAAGAGAGTTTCTGGGAAGTTTATCCTGATAGGAATCCGGTTCTGGGAGAAGGGATCGATGAGAAAAGAAGGTGCGGGAGGGAAAAGTGGTCTTGAGGAAAGCCAGAGGTCTTCCAATTCTCATGGTCGAAGGTTGATTTCAAAGCGGTGTTTATTAGAAGTGCTAGAGAGAGTTTGCACTAAAATGTGCATTTCCAATGGACTTAAAAATTGATGAAAGGAAAGGATGCCGTGAAGTTTTCCTGTTTTCGCATCGATCGCATGAATGCTTTCAATCGTGCGCCCCCCTTTTTGAATCAGGGTGAAGAGATGGGTTAAAAATTCTTTACTTCTCTTAAGACTTTCGGCTGGAAGCGCAATCGATTGAATCTCGTGTAATTGTTGCATGATCTGGCCGATCTGCATTTCTTCTGACTCTCGCTTCAGAGTGGGGATGCGAATGGTTAGTGTGGGAAGATAATGGTCTTTGGAAAGGAGTCTCACATTTCTTTCTGGTTTCCATCTGCAGGCATTTGGAACGTGCAGCCGAACAGGAATCGGTTTCAGCACCTGTTTGGGAATAGGACGGACAAACTGTGTCATGACTTGTCGAATCGCTGAAACCATTAGTGGAGTTCCATTTTTTGAATTTGATCTTCTGCATCAAAAGTCACTTTGAGAGAAAAGTATTTTTTCTCATTGAGTGCAGATTCTATTGGAGTCCCTGCTAGCTCCCAAATAAAACCTGTGCCGAGGTCGAGGAGGCCATGCATAAAAGCCCGGGCTACCGAGCCATGTTCTTTTAACACGGTGAACGTTTCAATCCGCGAGCCGTCATCTTGTTTTTCAGCATCGACAGGCTCTGCGCCTGCTGCGATGAGTTGGGTGCGAGTGTGAAGGCCTTGAATTGTCTCAACGTCGCTGCCGCCGCGATTCGAGGCCATGACGACAGAGCAAGAGGAGAGGAGAGTGGCAAAAGATAAAAGGAGGCTGGGTAGTTTCATCTAATCCTAAAATGTGGATCAGCTTACTAAATCAGATCTTTAAAGAAAAGAAGCTAGTGAGCGGACTTTTTATAAACTTCGCTTGCCAACTCGTGATCGTTTTTCCGTTTTACGCCCCGAGTTACTTGCGGGTCGAGAAACCTGTAAATTTCTCCATTTCCCGCAGAAAATGCGTTGAGTTCATCGGGAAGAAAATCTCTTAAATACTCTTCATAAGGCATGTGCCGTTCGAACGGATGAAGTAGAATTGCCTTGTTGTCTTTCCATCCAACAGTAGCGGGGTAAAGTCCTCCTGGCAAATATCTGTTGTAACACAATTTGAAGAGTCGTTGAATCGAGTGAAGACGTTTTAGTTGTTCAGGAGTTAATTGATTCCATTTTGTTGTTTTATCCCAATCAATCGGAAATTCTTTTTCTCTCGTCTGAGTTTCCCAAATAGTAAATCCTTTGGCAGTGACATCTTTGCAGTGTGTATGAACATCTACATCATCGACGCATAATTTAGAGCAAGGAATCGGATCGGGTTTTTCTAATGCACATTGGTAGGCGTGTACTTGTGTTTCAAACGCGCTAAGAACTTTGAGTGCTGTAGAGTAGGTTAAGGATTCTTCGTTTGGTAACTTTACAAAATGTGAAAAAACTCTTTCATTATTTTTCAAATTGATAGGATAAAAGGATTCAAAAGCGAAACTTTTATGAAAAGGTTCATCTATTTTGCAAACTGATTTGAGCTCTTTGAGATAAAAGGGTTGGCCAGATCGTATTTTCTTGGATTCCTCAACCATGTTCCTAGCGAGGTAGTTAATTTGGTCGTCTTCATAAAAGGGATAGGGACGCGGAAAAGGATCATTTGGTTTTTTTACTGCAAAGGGTTCTCCATCGATCATCCAGCTTGTGACGATTTGCCAGTTTTCTTGTGGAATAGGAGATGGTGCAGCCAAAATAAATCCTTTTTTTGCAGGAGATTTTAGCATGAAAAAGAGGTTAAAAGAAAGTGGAGAGAGGGTCGACGTCGATGCGGACTTGGGCAGTCGAGTCGAGGGTGGGGAGTATTTTGTTTAAGTTGCTGATTTTATGAGTTTTGATGAGGAACTGAAAGCGATAGAGATCTTTTATTTTAGCGTGTCCAGCAGGAACAACGGGCAGGAGCTGCGTGTTGGGCGGGAGGCTTTGACCGATTTGAGCGTGGAGAGCGAGGGCGGCCGCTTCGGTCTCGGCTGAGTCGGGGCCTGAACAGGTGACTTTAACCAGGTGGCAAAAGGGTGGATAGGAAAAAAGGCGGCGCTCTGCGAGTTCAGTGGCGTAAAAGGCTTCGTAATCTTGGGAGGCTGCGAGGCGCAAAGTGGGGTGATCGGGTAAAAAGGTTTGGAGGATCACTTCGCCAGGTAGTTCGGATCGGCCAGCTCGGCCTGCGACTTGGGTGATGAGCTGAAAGACTTGTTCGGCTGAGCGAAAATCGGGAATGGAGAGGGTCGAGTCGGTATTGAGAACACCGACGAGAGTGGCGGCTGGAAAGTGAAATCCCTTTGCGATCATCTGCGTGCCGATAAGTACGTCAGCTTTGTGAGAGCGGAATTGTTTGTAGAATTCTTCGTGGCTGGTTTTTTGCCGCGTCGTGTCTCGATCCATCCGAAGAGTGCGGACGCCGGGAAGGAGCGCGTGGAGTGAGCGTTCGACGTGTTCGGTTCCAAAACCGCGAAATTGGAGCGATTCGCGTGAATGGCAGGAAGGGCAAGCGGGAGGGACGGCTTGCTTAAAATCGCAGAGGTGGCAACGGAGTTCGGTTTCCCGTTTATGGAAGGTGAGTCCTAGATCGCAATGAGGGCACTTGATGGTGTGTTGGCAGGAGGCGCATACTTGGAGGCGATGGTAGCCGCGCCGATTGAGAAAAAGAAGCGCTTGTTCTCCTTTTTCGATCCTGATTTTTAATGCCTCGATCAGCTCTTGCGAAAAGTGGGTGAAGCCGCCGTTTCGATCCATCGCCTGCTTCATATCGATGATTTTCACTTTCGGCATTTGAGCCGAAGTTGCGCGTGTGAGGAGCTTATTGAGTTTGTATTTCCCGATGTCTGCATTGTAGCGTGACTCGATCGAGGGGGTGGCGCTGCCGAGGAGGACAGTCGCTCCTTCGATATGGGCGCGCATGACGGCGATGTCTCGGCCGTGGTAGCAGGGAGATTCTTCTGATTGTTTGTAAGAGGAGTCGTGCTCTTCGTCGACAATGATGAGACCGACATTTTGCGCAGGACAAAAGATCGCGGAGCGGGCGCCGATGACGATCTGCGCTTTTCCCTGTCGGAGCGAATCCCAAGCAGCAGTCCGCTCTCCGAGGCTGCGCCGGTGGTGCCAAATAGCGATTTTTTCTTGGAAGCGGGCGCGGAAGCGTTCAATCGTTTGCGAAGTGAGGGCAATTTCGGGGACGAGGAGAATCGCACTTCGACCTTGCGCAAGGGTCAGAGCAATCGCTTGAAGATATACTTCTGTCTTTCCGCTTCCCGTAACGCCCTGGATCAAGTGCGCAGCAAATGTCTTTTTTTCAAGCGAGGCTTGGATATCGGCCAGACAGGTTTGCTGCTCTTCATTGAGTGTTTTTGGTTTAGAAGGAAAGAATTCTTCCTCTTCCAAATCACCTGCTACAATATCTTCTCGCGCGATCCATTTGCGGGTGAGGAGGGTTTGGATCGGGCTGCGAGAGATTTTGAGTTCTTCGATCAGCTGAGAGGCTTTGATTCCCTTTGGCTCTTCGAGGAGCTTTTCGAGGATGAGGGCGTGCAAGGGTTGTTTTGTGCGCAGATCGGCGATGGTAGAGGCTGCTTTATCTTGAGTGAGGTTTAGGCGGAGGAGAATTTCCTTTTTTTGTTTTACTTCCTGGCGAAGACTCGGGGGCACAAAGCACTTCATCACCCGCTGTAACGGGGCGGCGTAATAAGTGGACATCCAATTGGCCAATTTCCAGAGAGGCTCGGAGAGAACGGCATCTTGACTGAGAAGGCGGGCAAAGGGTTTCGGATTGGGGACTGAGCTTTTTTGCTTAACAGCGACAATGGTCGCTTTGACAAGGCCGTTTCGGAGCGGCACTTCAACGCGCATTCCGATTTGAACTTGCCCTCTCCATTGCGGAGGGACCGCATAATCGAGCGGTTTTTTTAGATTTTGATCTAAGACGACGGCAATGAAGAGAGAGTCTGGCATAGTCCTTTCCAAAGCGATCGTTTAAGCAGCGGATCTTTTAAATAAAGTGAGAGGTCGGGGAGGAGAAAAATCGGTTTGTCTTTCAAAGTCCGAATCCCTTGCGCGGGGACCTCTTTGTAATAGTGCATGAGTCCTTGCAACTGCCAGAGAGTGTAGTCGCAGCAGACGATGAGCTTGAGTTCAGGGACAGAGAGGAATGCTTCCCACTGTTTTTCTTTTTCGATCGGTTCAGCTATGGCAAGGCGTGCTGGGCCAAAGGTGACGTCGAGGGCCTTTGTGATTTGCTCAAGAAGCGCTTTTTGCTCTGGGATTTCTTGGTAGCAGAGTACGGTAATGGGGGCGGTTTGATTTTTTGTCTTCCAGCGATTGCTGATTTTTTTGGCGATCGCGTCGCTTGGAATTTCATCGATGAGAGCCAGATCGGGGGCCAGTCTTGCAATGAGTCCCTTTAGACCTTTCGTCGGGGGCGGAGGCGGCGGAAGATCGATTTTTTCAACAACTGGTTTTGGAGGGGGGGGCGGCGTTTCTGCTTTGGCTACAGGCTGGGGTGCTGGCTTGGGCTGAGGAAGATCGATGACAATTGGTTTAGGTGGGGGAGGGGCTTCTATTTTGATTTCAGGTGGCTTTTTCTTGTGGAGTTTACGGTAATAATCGGCATCTTCGGCAGACGCGTAGATGGGATCTTGGTATTGCTCTAAAAATAACCGCGTATCTCGGATAAGAGCTAGTGTCTTGTGTTGGAAACGCATTCTTCAGCCATCCATTCGATCGAATCGATCAGCGATTCATGCTGTGCATAAAAATCGCCGAACCCTCTGCGAGTATACCCTTCGCATAGGATCGCGCGCAAGTGGGTTGGACCGGCTGGATAGAGTCGACTGAGAATTGTTTCCACTTTTTCCGGATAGATGGCGTGGTTGATTAGTTGTCGCTGCTCAATGAGATAGAACAAAATATTTTCATCTGAGCGAGCCTCTTCAAAGTAGGGAAAAAGTGCTAAAAAAAATTCTCCAAGCCTCGTTTTTAGGGAGAGGCAAAGGAGCTCGATTTCAATTGAAATCGATTCGATATCGGGAATTTTTCGTTTCCAAGAAAAGATTTTAGCGCGAGTCGAGAGAATGGAGCTGCGCATTTGTTCGAGGAGGAGATGGACGGGATCTTGTGCGTCGATTTTTGATGCATGGAGGAGAACGTCGCAGTAGAAACACAGGCGATCGAGTGTTCCCCCTTTCTGAGCAAAGGGATTATCGAGGGAAAAGAGGAGAAATTTTTCTAATTCCTTAGAAATCGCGACCATTTCGCGAAAGAGATCGACTCCACACAAAATTTTGGGAGCTTGATTTTGAATCACTTCCGCGACGCGAAGGCAAGCAATCCATTCTTGCAGAACAAACTGCATGCTCAGCGAACGAGCCGCTGGCGGATCGAGATTCGGAGGAAAGATAGGCCAAGGGTGTAAGCTACGCATATTATCTTAAAAAGACGAACAAGCTAACAGATATTGAAAAAAGATGAAAGGGGAAAGGCAGAGATTTCTTTTTATTTTACCTCGGGAATCACCGGAATAAATTTTGTTGGATCGGGTTTTTTAAAACCCTTCGGAAAATCGGCATTGGTGGCGGGTAGCCAAGTTTGGTTGCGGAAAAAAAAGAGAAGTTTACCTCTCACAATGAGATCGTCTCCTTCTCTCCATAGCTCGGCTCGGTAGACATTTCCTTTTTCCGGATCGAGAATTTTTCCGTAATAGTGTCCATCTTCTTCTTCGAGATCCCAGATTAAATCGAGTCCGCAATAAGGTGGATTCCCGACAACACCCGGAGCTTTTTCCAATTGTTTGTAGATATCGTCTTTCATCTTGCCATTCTCATCGTAAGTGCCGATGATTCGTCCATAACGGAGACCTTTATAAGCGTAGATAGCGACGAGACAGCGAGCTTCTCCCGAGTGTTCATCGACTGCTTTCCACCAGCCGATGATGTCTTGCGCAAAGAGAGAGGTTTGTAGCAGGAGAAGGAGGGTGCAGACTAATTTCATAGAGGGCCTATTTTCCCTCTGTCTAGCCTCCATTTCTCAACTTGTCAAGAGAATAGCGCGTTCACATATTCATCTGGATCGAAAGGGATGAGATCTCCTGAACCCTCGCCCAATCCTGCCCAAAGGACAGGGATCTTGAGCTGTTTTTGGATCGCTGCGGCGATTCCGCCTTTTGCGCTGCCATCGAGTTTGGTTAAGACAATTCCAGTGATGGGGGTAAATTGATGAAATGTTTTGGCTTGATCGATTGCATTTTGTCCGACCGTCGCGTCGAGGACGAGAAGCGTTTCGTGAGGGGCAGAGGGGATCTGTTTTTGGATGACGCGGCGGATTTTGGCCAGCTCATTCATCAGATCCGTTTTATTCTGCAGTCTTCCTGCTGTATCGATTAAGACCACATCAGATTTGCGGGCAAGTGCCGCTTGTAGGGCATCGAAAGCGACGGCAGAAGGATCGCTCTTCGGCTGGGCTTTTACGAGATCTACACCGATGCGCTGCGACCACATTTCGAGCTGTTCAATCGCCGCTGCGCGAAAGGTATCGCCGGCCGCGATCAAGACTTGCTTATTTTGGTTGCGGTAGCGTTCGGCCAGCTTTGCTAAGCTCGT
The DNA here is from genome assembly GCA_048498835.1 of Chlamydiota bacterium. Lineage (GTDB taxonomy): Bacteria > Chlamydiota > Chlamydiia > Chlamydiales > SM23-39 > CAITMJ01. The sequence goes on from JBEHXF010000024.1 coordinate 22,652, forward strand.
CGTTTTACCGCTGCCGTTGACACCGACAATCAGGATGACATGAGGTGCTTGTAAGGAAAGGGGAGGCGCGGGTGTGAAAAGCGATAAAATTTGAGCTTTTACATGAGCGAGAATCTCTTCGGGCGCGGCGTCGGGATTTTTTTTGACAAAAGCCCGAATGTGGTCGACGAGTTCAGCCGATAATTCTGCACCGAGATCCGCTTCATAAAAAAGCCGTTCGAGATCTTCATAGGAATTTTCATCAGCTCCTCGAGAAAACAGGGAGCGAATTTTTTGTCCCAGCAACGACTTGATGCGGGTAAAGGGGGAGATGATTTTCTTTAAAAATTGAAACATTTTCTATCAAACGCCTTGAATCTAAACTCCATTCTAGCACATAAGAGGGAATATCAAAAGAGATCGTATATGAACCTGCACGAGTATCAAGCGAAAAAAATTCTGAAATCCTATGGCCTACCCATCCCAGAATTTGGTGTGGCGTCATCCGTGGAAGAGGCAAAAAATATTGCGAGCGAACTCGATCTGCATCAGGCCGTGTTGAAAATTCAGGTGCATGCCGGCGGGCGAGGAAAAGCAGGGGGCGTTAAATTCGCTAAAAATAAAGCGGAGATCGCGACTGTCGCTAAATCGTTGATTGGAATGAAAATGGTCAATCAGCAGACGGGCCACGAAGGGGTCATTGCCCATAAAATTTTGATCTCCAAGCCAATTGATATCGCCAAAGAATTTTACATCGGAGCTCTCATCGATCGAAATCGAGCGGCGCCAGTCCTCATTGCTTCCCCTGAAGGAGGAATGGATATCGAAGAAGTGGCGCACAAAATGCCCGAAAAAATTCTCACCATGCCGTTTGCTTTCGATGGAAAGCTCCGCCCTTATCAACTACTACGACTGACGAAATTCATGGGTTGGACGGGGGAGCTGGCGAAGAAAGGGGCGCAAATAGCAGAAAAATTGGCAAAATGTTTTATCGAAACAGATGCTTCCCTTCTCGAAATCAATCCGCTGGTTCAGACGCCAGAAGGGGACATCATCGTCCTAGATGCAAAACTTTCGATCGATGACAACGCACTGTATCGCCAATCGGAAATTGTTTCGATGTACGACCCATCACAGGTTTCTCCGCAAGAAGCGGCCGCTAAAGAATATGATCTCGCCTACATCGCTATGCATGGCGATATCGGCTGTATGGTCAATGGAGCGGGCCTTGCGATGGCGACGATGGACATCATTCAACTTTCTGGTGGAGCGCCTGCGAACTTTCTCGATGTGGGCGGCGGAGCGACGAAAGAGAAAGTGTCGGAGGGTTTTCGCATCATTCTCTCCGACCCAAAAGTGAAAGCGATCTTGGTCAATATTTTTGGCGGCATCATGAATTGCGCGACCATTGCCGAAGGGGTGATCCATGCAGCTAAAGCGCTCCACATTCAAGTTCCCATCATCGTTCGACTGGAAGGGAACAACGTGGAAGAGGGCAAGCGCTTATTTCAGGAAAGTCAATTGAAGATTGCAACAGCCGATGATCTAAAGACTGCAGCGCAGCTCGCGGTTAAAGCTTCGAAGTCGCGATGAAAAAAATGAACCACTGAGTACATATGTCCATCCTTGTGAATAAAAAAACGAAGGTGATTGTCCAGGGAATCTCTGGTAAATCGGGTAAATTTCATGCGGAATCATGCATGGAATATGGAACAAAGGTCGTCGGAGGCGTAACGCCTGGCAAAGGAGGACAAGATGTCTTGGGTTTGCCCGTGTTTGATACGGTGTGGGAAGCCAAGAAAGCGGTCCATCCAGATGCTACCCTTATTTTTGTGCCCGCGCCCTATGCTGCCGATGCGATTTTAGAAGCGGAAGATGCGGGGATTGAATTGATCGTCTGCATTACGGAAGGGATTCCGGTGAGGGATATGCTCGAAGTGAAACGGGTGATGAGCGTTTCAAAAACCTCACGCCTCATCGGGCCGAATTGTCCCGGACTCATCACACCAGGAGAATGCAAGATTGGGATCATGCCCGGCTACATCCACAAAAAGGGGAATGTCGGAATTGTTTCGCGCAGCGGCACTTTGACCTATGAGGCCGTCTGGCAGACGACGAATTTAGGCCTTGGCCAATCTTCCTGTGTGGGCATCGGCGGCGATCCTTTGAATGGCACAAATTTCATCGATGTCTTAAAATTATTTAACGAAGATCCCCAGACAGAAGCGATTTTGTTGATTGGCGAAATCGGCGGTGATGCTGAAGAGCAAGCTGCTGAATGGATTAAAAAACATGGTAAAAAGCCGGTCGCTGTCTTTATAGCCGGAGCTACAGCTCCCCCAGGAAAGAGAATGGGCCATGCGGGAGCAATTATCTCTGGCGGGAAGGGGACAGCTGCTGCAAAATACGAAGCATTTCGCCATGCCGGCGCCATCATTACTGAAAGTCCTGCTGAAATGGGACAAGCTGTACAAAAGGCATTGAAACGATGATCGTTATTCCAGGAAGAATTCCCGTTGCGATTCACCCTTTTTTTTGGCTCTTTGCCGCCCTCATTGGATGGATGAGTGCGCAGACAGTTTTAGGATCGCTTATTTGGGTCGGCATCATCTTTTTTTCTGTGCTGATCCATGAGTTTGGCCATGCATTGACCGCTGTCGCATTTAAGCAAGAAGCGAAGATCCAGTTGGTAGCGCTCGGAGGACTTACTTCGTATGAAGGGCCGAAACTCAAGTTCTGGCAACAATTCATCATTGTCTTCAACGGGCCGCTCTTCGGCTTTGGCCTCTTTTTAGCGGCAACTCTGCTTTTGCAGCTCGATTTAACTCAATGGCCGCGTCTCTTCGCAATTTTGAAGATCACTCAGATCGCTAACCTGTTTTGGAGCATTGTCAATTTGCTCCCGGTATTGCCTCTCGACGGAGGGCAATTGCTTCGGATTGTGTTGGAAGCCGCTTTCGGAGTGAAGGGATACAAGGCAGCACTACTCATTGGCGCAGTCTTGTCCGCCGCTTTTGCTTGCTACTTTTTCCTTGTAGGCGGGTTTTTAATCGGCGCCTTCTTTTTTCTTTTTGCTTTTCAGAGTTTCGATCTTTGGCGCAAGAGCCGTTTAGCAACAGTTCAAGATCGAGACGACGACTTAAAGCATAAGATTGACGATGGAGAAAGAGCTTTAGCAGAAGGGCGCAACGCGGATGCGGAAAAGATTTTTTCCGAAGTTCGGAGCCGAACCAAAGATGGCCTTTTATTTTTTGCCTCCTCGCAATACCTCGCCTTTTTACACATGCATGCGGGAAGAAAAAAGGAAGCGTACGATCTTTTGTTGCCAATTGAAAAAAATATCGCCGATGAATCGCGCTGTTTACTCCAACAACTCGCTGCGGAAGCGGGGAATTGGGAGTTGGTTGCAAGGCTCTCCGCCGAATGTTATCAAGTGGCGCCCACACAAGAAATGGCGGTGCGCAACGCTCGTGCATTTGCTTATCTTCGACAACCAAAGCCCGCTGGAGGATGGCTCCAAACGGCCTGGCAATATGGCGGTCTTCAATTAGAAAAAATCTTGGCAGAACAGGAGTTTCAGGCTATAAAGGAAGATCCCGATTTTCGGCAGTTTACCGATCTACTCACATGAAGCGCTCCATCCCTTTTCTCCTTCTCTTGAATGCCTGTTCACTCAGTTCTTCTTCCGGAGACGATTACTCCATTGTCAGAAATATTTCTCCGCGTAAGCAGAAGCAGAAGATAGCCGCGCTCCAAAAGAAGCTTGAAATCGCAGAGAAAGAGCAGGTAAAAGTCTACGAAGAAGTGGAACAGCTCCGACGAGAAATGCAGCTGGCGCAGATTCAATTAATCCAACGACAAGTCGATGAGTTCAGCAATGACCTTTATCGATATCGCGAATCGCCTGATCAATGGGCGAAGAGGGTTCCTCGAGATGTATCTACCCTTTTTTTACAGGAGAGAGAAACCCTTCATCAATTGATCCAAATGGGACCTTCTCCCTCTGCGTTCGAGGCGCAAGTAGTCTTGGATCAAATTTTACGCATGATCACAACCTTAAGCGATGATAAGAGGCTTTGATGAACGAGTTGTTAAAAGGTCCCCACCGATTTGTTTTGATGTTGCTGATTTCCTTACCCTCTCTCATAGCTCTTTTGATTACTCCGGCCCTTCCGCTCATTAGCGTTGTCTACCAAGTTTCAAATGCTCTCTCAACTCTGATTATCTCGGTTTATCTCCTCGGCTATGCATTTGGACAACTTTTGTATGGACCACTTGCTAATCGCTGGGGGAGAAAACGGGCTTTGGCGATTGGACTCGATCTCGCGCTCGTGGGGACGATCCTTTGCCTTTTCGCCGATCAATTTTGGGTCCTTTGCGTTGGTCGCTTTCTCCAAGCCCTTGGTGCTGCTGCTGCTCTAAAATTGACTCTTACGGTCATTGGCGGTGTTCATACAGGCGCTGGAGCGACGAGAGCTTTATCTCATGTGTATCGAGCCTTATCGGTTTTGCCAGGAATCGGAATGGTGATTGGGGGACTTCTCGCCGTTTCCTATGGTCTCGAAGGCTGTTTTGCCTTCATCACCTTTTATACTCTGGTCTTAGCTCTTTTGGCTCGCACCCTCCCTGAAACAGTTCACGCCCATGACCCCCATGCTTTCAACTTCGGCCGATTTGGACACCGGCTCGCAGCTCAGTTCAAGCATTCCTCTTTTTTAGCGCACGCCCTGTTAATTGGTCTGGGAACAGCAACAGTTTATTTATTCTTTACTGAGGCGTCTTTTTTATCGATCGAACTCATGGGATTGAATGCTGAATCCTATGGATTTTGGAGTATTGTTCCTGCACTCGGGATTGCTTTTGGCAGTTTTACGGCAGGTCAAATTGCTCCAGAGTTGAATCCTCGCGTAGGGATTTTGTCTGGTATTTCCACCTCGCTTCTCGGTGTCCTTGCGATGGGTATTCTCTTTGCAAACGGGCACGTTTTACCCGCTTCTCTCTTTTTGACGATGACAATTATCATGGCAGGTCTTGGCATTACGACCACGTATGCTGCTAGCGCCGCTTTTTCTGTTGCAAGCGATAAATCGGCGGGAGCGGCGGCTTTAGGATTTACAAATCTATTTCTGACAATGATTGTTATTTTAGGAGCCGGATTTTTAGTTCCCTTCTCTCCCATGACCTTCGTTGGAAGCTTTTTCATTCTCGTTGTATTGCAGGGCGCCCTCTGGCTCCTCTTAAAATCCAAATAGAGGAATCATGCACGCGAAGCGGCCGTGTCCGTGTGTGTGCCCGTGCCCGATTCGAGAAAATTCACCACAGAGATAGACAACCACAGAGGCGGGGATGCCCCGCACCCCAAAAAAAGAGAAGTAACAAAGATCCGCACGAAGCGTGCGGGCAGGATCGCCGCAGCAGCGGCGACAGGATAGCGGAGGGATGCCCTCCGCACCTCCCAGAAAAGAGGGAACGCGAAGCGGCCGTGCCCGAGCCACGAGCTTTGCGCCGCTCACCGCGCTCCAAGCCCGCTAACCCCACCCAACAAAA
>JBEHXF010000025.1:0-28051 GCA_048498835.1 Chlamydiota bacterium
CAAGCGAGATCGAGGTCAGGCTGGAGAGAGAAGGTCCAAGGTACTAACCGCAAGAGGTTGGGAGAGTAGGTAGCTGCCAGGTTTTTCTTTCACCCCGTTTAGAGGAACCTGATCGGTTTTTTTTTATGTCCCTTGTGTCAAAAAAATATTTTTCGTATTTTAACTGATCTTTATAAATCTGATTGAAAGGTGAAGATTGGGAGTTGTCATTGAAGTTGGTCCTTATCGGCATTTGAATTTAAGTCAATTAAAACGTTATGTCCGTAGTGGTCTAGTAGAAGTTCTGAATGATGGGATAGGAACTCCTTACTTCTATAACCACATGACAGAAGAAAGTTACTATCTGCACGATCTTTGGCAGAAAGTAGCGGAGCTTCCAAAGAAAAAATATTTCTCTTTAGATTTGAAAAATCGGAGACGTGGAATCGAATTGCTCCGTTCTTTTAGAAATCTTAGCCAAGCTGCTGAGCGACGTCTCACGTGTTCTCAAAAGGTGAAGCGCTGCTGTTTAGTTTGCTTCGCTTTTTCGCCTATTGAGGATAACGGAGAATTTGAACTGTTTCAGATCAACGATCCAATCCTTTGTCAAATTCCCAAAGAGTCTTGCCATTTGCAGCAAAATGGATTGGTTAGGGTTAGCATTCTGGACTGGCCAACTGAATTGATAAGAACTGATCTATCAGAAAACTCCATTGCGATAAAAAAGAAACAATATAGAGAAGAGAAGGTACAGTATAAAAACAAGGTACAAAGTTATCTTCGTGAGTTGCCGCGCGTCGAAGAAGAAAAAATCGAAGATTCTCTTGATTGACTTTTGTTGGAGTGAGGCATAGTATCTTTGACTCTTTAACGGAGTCTTTTATGAAAAAGCATGTTTTAATCGTTCTCACTCTCTTCGGATTCTCATCTGCTTATACTGTAACACCGGAACGGATTGAACCTCTTAGCGCAAAAGTTATTTTGGCAAATAAAGAGGGCTATTTTGCTTTAGCTGATGGCACCTGTTGGAAAGCGATTGGTTTTCAGACGAGATATCGAAGCCTGAGCGAGTGGTGGAATAGCGTAGAACTTGTGCCAAAAGAATATGAGTGCATTCCCAATGACTGGTTTTTAGCTACTGAAGTTGAAGTTTATTCGAAGTACGGCAATCTCAATATTAAAGAATCTGATGCTTCGAATGAAGAAGCATTGAAACAGTGCACCCACTTGCTGGTCAATCAACGGACTGGCCAGGTCCTTTTTGCAATTGCATTGCATCCAGCCGATTGCTTAGTGCAGTTGTCCAATGAGGTGTATAAAGATGGATTCAACAAGGGAACCCAAAGCGTTGTGAAGAGCAATAAAAACCAGGCTGATGAGAATTACCGCATTGGCTATCAAGTCGGTTATGAATTAGGATTTGCGGAAGGTATCAAATCTGCAAAAGAAGACTAACAGGGTATTCAATAACTAAATTTTCAAGAGAAATAAATCACAGAGTTACACAGAGATGGAAGAGAGAGTCACACAGAGGAAAAATTCTGAATTTTGATGACTTTTCAATTTCTTCTCTGTGATTGCATTTCTTCAGCACACTCTTTAGAAGCGGATTTCGAGGCTGGCATCGATTGCGTTTTGGTTAAAAAAGCGCGATTCAATGCAGAGTGTACTGGTGGCGCCCGCGATGAGCGAGGCGCCGACGGCCATACCCCAGCGGCGTAGACCATCGAAAGAGCGAATCGAAGCGTCAGTCGGTTCACTCATCCCTGGGACGTTGACGAGAAATCCAAACGGCTGCGGTTCGAGTTTTGTGACAATGTAGCTTACGTTTACGTAAGGACATACCATCCCAGCTTGATAAGAAGCGCCGATTGCTGCTTGATATTCTCGGTATTTGATGATCCAGTCAGAGACGATGTTTAGGGGCATACCCGTAACAATGAGATAGAGTGGTTGCTGATTCGATTGAAAGTATTTGAGATCGCATCCTAGACGGAGATTTCGAAAGTTGTAAAAGAGGATCTTCCCGCCAAATCCCCAAGCTAGTTCTCTACGTGTGTAGATTTCTTGGTCCATTTGCAATTTTGAGCTGCCGACGATCCCGTAGAGATCGAGTCGCTTCCATAAATTTAAAGTGATGAGCGCTGCATCGGTGGAAAAGCGGACAAGCGGTGGTTTTTCATTTGAGGGGCCGAAATCGAATTCATTTTTTACGTGCTGGTTATAAACATAATCGTCGAGGTAGGCGACACGAAAAGACCAGTCTTCTGAGATAGTATGGATAACGCTTGTTGTAAGAAGGGCGGGCTGTGCAGGATTTCCGATGACAAAGGCATCGAGATGCGATGCAATCGCCGAAATGGCGCAGAGAAGTTGCTTGAAGAGACGGCTCATAGCCTTCGTATAGCAAGAATTCGAGGTTTTCTCAAGTTGGAAAATTTGCTTGCGCAATAATTTCTCAACTCACTATTCAAAGATAAGAGATGTTTTGTGCAAAAGAGGAGTTCTAAATGTCCCTGACTGAAACGATCAATCAACTCAACCACTTGCTGATGACGATCACCAAGGATTTGGGGAAAGTTTCAAGAGGGAATAAGGCTGCGGCTCAGCGGGTTCGAACCGGGACGATCAAGCTCGAGCGAGTTGCTAAATTATTTCGCAAAGAATCGGTTCAGGCCGAAAAATCGGGCAAGCTGAAGAAAAAATCGACAGCGAAGAAAGGGGCTCTCAAAAAGCTCAAAAAAAGAAAGAAGTAGCTCATCTATTTTCTTTCCATCTAACTATTCTCTCTTTTAAACTATCTGACCATGGATACGGTCAAACCTCAAGAAACAGCTGAGCTGTCGATTCAAGATTTTAATCCTCGCGGATACGGAGTGGCTACTTGGCCCAGGCCAGCGCCGTTACCTCCTCTTGAGGTAGAAGTTGCTCATACCCTCCCAGGTGACAAGGTTTTCGTTGAAATGCGGAAAAAGATGCGGGGGACGCGAAAAGGGCGACTACTCGATATCATTGAGGGGGCTCCCACCCGAGTCGAACCGCGTTGCAAACACGCCCGTGTCTGCGGCGGATGCTGCTGGCAGCAAATGGCTTATCAGGCGCAGCTAAAAGAGAAAGAGGCCCGCGTACAAAAAGCGTTTGGTTCTCAGGTGGAAGTTGAGCCAATTATTCCGGCGGAGAAAATCTTTGGTTATCGCAATAAGATGGAGTTTACTTTCTCCGAAAATCGGGGCGGAATGCGCTATCTCGGCCTCATGATCGCTCAAGCAGAACCCTATGTCTTCAACGTCGAAGAATGCCATCTCTCTAGCTCCTGGTTTACGACAATATTACATGCAGTTAAAGGATGGTGGGAAGGATCGGGCCTAAAGGCTTATAATCCCCCGCGAGACGAGGGGACATTGCGTTATCTCACCCTTCGAGAAGCGGTCCGCACAGGCCAGAAAATGGCCATTTTAAACGTTTCGGGAAATGCGGAATATGCCCCTAGTCGTGCGAATCTAGATGCTTTAATCGCTGCTGTCCAAGCGGTAGAGCCGGGAATTAGCCTCTTTTTGCGCGTCCATCAGACCAAAAAAGGGAAGCCAACTCAGTTTTATGAGATGCACCTGGCAGGACCTGATCACATGGTTGAGGAGCTCCATCTTTCGGGTGGAAAACTCTCTTTTAAAATTAGTCCTATTTCATTCTTTCAGCCAAATACTCTTCAGGCTGAAAAACTCTATGATACAGCTCTACAGTTGCTAGCTCCATTGAAGCCGACGACGGTTTTTGATCTCTACTGCGGCACGGGAACGCTTGGCATGGCTGCTTCGCGTTTTGCAAAAAAAGTCATTGGCATTGAGCTGAGTCCAGAGGCAGTTCTCGATGCAGAAGAAAATCTCACTCGAAATCAAATTCAAAATTGTAAGTTTTATCAGGGCGATGTAGGAAAAGTCTTAACCCGTTTAATGGGGGAGCCGGGGTTTGCTCGTCCCGATGCTGTGATCGTCGATCCACCTCGCGCGGGCCTCGATTCTTTGGCTCTACACCATCTCCAAACGCTTCGTCCCAAAGCGATTCTCTATGTCTCCTGCAATCCTTTGACCCAGGCTGAAAATATCGCTCAACTCGTTCGAGCTGGCTACCGCCTGACTACCCTCCAGCCGGTCGATCAATTTCCCCATACTTACCACATTGAAAATATTGCCCTCTTGCTAGACAGATAACTCTGTTTCGGGCATTCTAGTTGTTATTTTAAAGAAGGAATTACTATGAATAAATTACTTGCACTTTTCGCTCTCCCTGCAGCTCTTTTCGCTCAAGATGCAGCTCCGAATCCACAAGGCGGGATGACACAGACATTGGTCATGATTGGCGTGGCACTTGTATTCTTCTACTTCATTCTCTGGCGCCCAGAACAAAAACGGCGCAAAGCTGCAGATGCAATGCGCGATAAAATGAAAAAAGGGGATAAAGTCACAGCCATGGCGATCCTCGGCACAATCGACCGAATCACCGAGCACACAGTTGTGATGAAAATGATTGATGGATCGAAGATTGAAGTCTTAAAGGCTGCGATTACCGATGTCCAATCGTCCTCTGAAACAACGATCGAAAGTTAATCTTCTAATCGAATTGTCGCACAGCAGGCTCTCTCGGTGGGAGCCGCGCTGCTATACACCGATCTTTCTCTGCGTTGTCTTAAAGCTGTCTGCAGAGACTCATTTTGGAGGCGAAGATCTTGGATCGTGACATTCGAGGTTTGGGCCCGTTCACGCAGTCCATCTACCTGAGTTAAAAGCTCGGCTCGCTCTTTTCGCAGTTGCTCTACGTTCTCCTCTAATTCCCTGACTGTGCTATGAGCTCTTTCTGCAGCAAACTGGGCATTTTCCGCTTCAAGCTCTCTTATTCTATTTAAAGCAATACGTAGGTTATTTCGTAGATTTGCAATCTGCTCATTTCTAAGCTCTCTCTCAGCGAGTAAATTACTTGTTTCGGCGTTCGACGTTCTGATTCTGAAATATGCATCTTCTAGTTCCTCAATTTTCGAGTAGGCTAGATCCGCTATTTCGTCTAGTTTATTGATTTCAGTCTCCAATTGTCTGATTCGATTGGAGGCGCTATCGATTTTTGCTTGAAGAGCCGCTACTTCATTGTTTCTTGCTTGATAACCGCGTTGGACGGCTTTATTTTTCTCGGTGGCAAAATGAGCATGTGTTTGCTCGAGTTCAGATTGGAGAGCAGTTTTCTCTGCTTCAACTCGATCTCTTGAATTTAAAATTAAGTGAAGAGTTTCTTGAAGTTCAGCGATTCGTTCGTGGCTAGCTCTCGCGGAATTTGCTCTTTCTCTATTGATTCTGTCGATCTCCTGCTGCTGTTCCCCAATCGTTTCTAGTGCAAGGTCTAAATCGTTTTGTTGATTTTCATGACCCGGATCCGCGTTTACTGGAGGGGCTGGGGGATTTGGGACGGGAGGTACGGGTTGTCGCTGAGGAAGTGGATCTTCCTCTTCGTCGTCGTCTTCATCATCTTCGATTAATTGTACTTGAGCTCTTTGACCGAGCGCTGCTTGCGCTTGACGAGGGGGATGCTGTGCAACTGGTGGATCTTGCTCTTCATCTTCATCATCTTCATTCACTTGCGCTTGAAGAGGAACAGGAGGTGGGACTTCTTCTACTACTTCAATCTGTATGTCATCTTGTTCTTCAACAGGAACCTGATCATCTGCATTCTGATTGTTAGCAGCGGCTGGAGCTCTTTGGTTGAGCTCGAGGATTCGCTGTCGGAGTTGTTGATTTTCGTGGTTGTAGCGTCGAATTGTCTCTTCTAATTGGGCAATGTCTCGATTCGCAGCTTCAAAGATGCGTTGTGCAGGCGTATCATTTTCTAAGTTGGCTCTTAAAGAATCAATTTCTCTGTCGCGATCATAGAGTTCAGCTCTCAAGTAATCGCATTCTTCTTGCAGAGGATGAGATGCGGCGCCTCTTTGTTCTTCTGAAGGAGAGTCAACTTCTGTTTCTTCACTGTTTTCTTCATCGGGTAAATTGAACCGAACTCTGCGTTGTTGTCTTTCTGGTTGTCGAGGTGCGGTGGTTTCTTCGTTATTCTGCTCTTGAGGAGCAGGGGCAGGAGCAGGTCTATGAAAAAAATGGGTCGGTGTAAAGCTTGGCCTATTAGGTATTGAGCGCGGGCCTAGAATTTCTTGAATTGTTTGTTTTTGAGCGGCATTGAGTTCTCTATTAAAATACTGTACCGCGCCGTTTTTTAAAGTGATGCGGATTACAGGTTCACCCATGGAATTGTATTCATAAGCTAGGTTGGCGATTTTATCTGAGTTTGAAGAGATAGCCGTTCCAAGTTCGCCTTGATAGAGGCGATTGACTTTTTCAGCGAGTTGGGTCTGTTCGCGGCTAGACAGGCGGGTACGCCCAGTTGAAAAAGTCGTTCGGAAGCAGTTATTTATTGAGTAAGTCATTTATAATATTAAGTTTTTATGACTTATATTATAAATGATTTACTTATAAATAACAATTATTGACCCCTTAATGGGATAAACAATTAAAGAAGATCTGCGAGCTTCTCCAACATCGTGGTTTGGTGGGCCACAACTTGTTCAACTTGAGAGGGCTCTAGCTCTTTTTGAGCCAAAAGGGCCAAATCATAGACGTGGCGGGCGAGTTCCTGGGCCACATCGGGTTGCTTGGTTTGGAGGCGCTGGATCGATTGGATCAGCCTATTATTGGTATTGACCACGAAGGTCCTCTTAGACAGGAGGTGGGGCATGGCTGTCCCTTGGGTCAGGGTGAGATAATCGCGTAGGCGACGCTCTTCTTCTTTGAGGACAACTAGGCCGGGCAGATGATCCGAAGAGAGACTCTTTGCTTCGACTTCGATATTTTCTTGATCGAGCGAGCGGCGGATCATTTCGGCGATCCGCGCTCCTTCCGTTTTTCCATCTGCATCGAGAATCGTTTTTTCGCGCGTCGTATCGAGTAGCGTGTCATCTAGAGCTCCGTCGACTCGCTGGAATTTGCAAGAGAGCTTATCTTCGAGGTAGCTGACGAGAGCTGTGTCGATGAATGCGTTGGAATAGAGAAATTCCACTTTTTTCTCTCGGTAGGCTTTCGTGATTTGGCCCGTTCTGTCTTCGGGAGCGTAGAGCACTTTACCGCCTGGATTGCGTTCGAGATATTCAACGGCTGTCGTCCAGTTTCCTTCGCTATTTTTCCAAATCAGAGCTTCTTTGACTCGATCGTAGAATTTTTCATCTTGGAGTATGCCGAGTTTGATGATCATTTCGATATCGGGCCAGCAAGTGATGTATTTCTCACGATCTGTTTTATAGAGAGAGGTGAGTCTATCTGAGACTTTTTTCGAGATGTGGGAGCTGAGTTGCCGGACATTTTTATCGACTTGGAGGTAAGAGCGGGAGACGTTGAGTGGGATGTCAGGACTGTCGATCGCGCCCCGGAGAATCATCAGGTAGTCGGGAAGGATATCTGAGCAGTTATCGGAAACAAAGACTCGGTTGCAAAAGAGCTTAATCGAGCTTTCTTTGGAATCAAAGCGGCGGTGGATTTTTGGGAAATAGAGAATTCCTTTGAGATTGAACGGATAGTCGACGTTGAGGTGAATCCAAAAAATCGGATCGGGATCCATGGGGAATAGGCCGCGATAAAAAGCGAGGTATTCAGCATCTGTGCAGTCGACAGGGGATTTAATCCAAAGAGGGGTTTGATTGCCAATCGGTTGTCCATTGAGTTCGATGGGGAAGGGGAGAAAGCGGCAGAAGCGGTTTAGCAATTCTCTCAATTTCGATTCTTCTAAGTATTCCAGGCTTTCTTCGTCGACATGGAGGGTAATCTCTGTTCCACGTGTCGTCCGTTTGCCGGCGTCCATCGTATAGCTGGATGATCCGTCGCAGCTCCAGAAGACAGGCTTGGCCTCTTTTTGGTGTGAAAGAGTGTCAATGTCTACGGTTTTAGCGACCATGTAAGCGGAGTAGAAGCCAAGGCCGAAGTGGCCGATAATAGGATCTTTATCGGTCGCTGTCTTGTATTTGCTGACGAATTCTTCGGCGCCAGAAAAGGCGATTTGCGCGATGTACTTTTCGACCTCTTCTTCGGTCATTCCGATGCCCGTATCGGCGATGACAATCGTTTTATTTTTTTTGTCGATTTGGATGGTGACCTTAAATTCCTCATCTTGGGCAGAGAGATGGCCTTGGTCGCGTAGAATCTTTGTTTTATTCAGAGCGTCGCAGGCATTGGAGACGAGTTCGCGGAGAAAAATTTCTTTATCGGAGTAGAGCCATTTTTTGATGATGGGAAGAATGTTTTCTGAATGAATCGACAGGTTGTTTTTTTTCATAAGTAACTCTTGGGATTTGGAGTAACCAAGATAAGGAAAAAGCATCTTACGGTCAAGCACTCGTGTCCGTGCCCGATGGGGGGATAGCAGGAAGCTTCCCCTCGCATCTTCCGTAAAATGGGGCGCAGCTTTGTAATGATTTCGGGCACGGGCACGCACACGGGCACGGGCACGAAAAAAAAAGGTTAAACTCTTCTTTCTGGACGTTTAACGGTTTTCAAGAGAAAATTAACTCTGGTTATGAAAGTACAAGCATCGCAACTCAATCCCACCATCGGCGATCTAGAGGGCAATACTCGCAAAGTATTGCAAGCGCTGGAGCGCGCGCGCTTGAATCAAGCAGATGTCGTCTTATTTCCGGAATTGGTGCTCTGCGGCTATCCTCCGGAAGATCTCTTGCTCGATGGCTCTTTTATTGAGGCGATCGAGAAAAAGCTACTGGAGATTGCTCCTGCGACAAAAGGGCTTTTTGTCGCAGTGGGATTACCCCGTAAAAATCCAAATAAAAAAGAAAAGCCTCTCTACAATAGCGCAGCTATTTTCATCGATGGAGAATTGGTAGGGTTTAAGGATAAGACGCTGCTGCCGACGTATGATGTATTCGATGAGCGGCGCTATTTTGAGCCCGGTTTAGAGCAACCGGTTTTCGAATACCTCGGCTGGAAAATCGGGGTGACCATTTGCGAAGATGCTTGGCAACATGCGGGAGAAGTTGGCTACACCGATTATCGGACCGATCCCATCGCTCTACTGGGAGAAAAGGGGATCAATCTCCTCCTCAACCTCTCTGCCTCGCCTTATTACTACAAACGAACAGATGTTCGACTGTCCGTTTTTGAATCTTGTGCAACCTTTTTGCGCGCTCCGCTTGTTTTGTGCAATCAAGTGGGTGCGAATGATCAGCTCATTTTCGATGGACATAGCCTATTTCTCAATGAAAAAGGGGAATTGATCCAACTCGCAAAAGGGTTTCTTGAAGAAGATCTTCTTGTCGAATTAACAACCTATGCTTGTCCTTGTGGCAAAACAGAAGATGGGATCAACGATCTCTACGCAGCTCTCGTTTTGGGAGTACGCGATTACTTCTTCAAACAAGGTTTTTCTAAGGCGATTTTGGGTTTATCTGGAGGAATTGACTCGGCCCTTGTCGCTTGCATTGCAAAAGATGCTTTAGGCGCTTCTAACGTTCGTTGTCTCGCTATGCCCTCTCGTTTCTCTTCTTCATCGAGTTACGAAGATGCTCTCTTGCTTGCAAAAAACTTAAAAGTATCCTTTGAAGAGATCTCCATCGATCCACTCTTTCAACAATATTTAGAAACCTTACAGCCCGCTTTTGAGGGGCGTCCACACGATTTAACGGAAGAGAATCTTCAGACTCGGATTCGAGGAATGATTCTCATGGCCTATTCGAATAAATTCGGCTCGATCTTGCTCACAACTGGCAACAAAAGCGAGCTGGCTATGGGCTATACGACTCTCTATGGCGATATGTGCGGCGGCCTCGGCGTTCTTCAGGATGTGACGAAGATGCAAGTCTATGCTCTGAGCGATTATGTCAATCGAGACAGCGAAATCATTCCTCGCTCCATCATCGAAAAGGCGCCGAGCGCTGAACTTCGGCCGAATCAGCGCGATCAAGACACGCTGCCGCCTTTTGAAATCCTCGATCCGATTTTAGAAGACTATTTAGAAGATCGCTTAACTATCCAGGAGATCGCAGATAAACGAGGCCAACCGCTTCCATTCATCCGCGACATTATCCACAAAATTCACCTCGCCGAATACAAGCGGCGCCAAGCGCCAATTGGCCTTCGCGTTACCCCAAAAGCCTTTAGCAAAGGCCGCGATGTCCCAATCGTCCAGAAGTGGCGTTAGTAAGAAAGAAAATATCAGCGCTGCTATCTTTGCTGAATATCTAGAAGAGGTGCTAGACCAGACGATATTTTTGAAAGCCTAACACTTGTTTCATTGAAACGGGGACCTGAGGAGGTATTAACGCGATTTGAAGACAGTCATCGCTTTCTATTACTTTTGGAGTCCAGCTATTAAAGATTTGCTCTTTGAAGATACTGCTTAGATCCTCTCCTTTATGTTCTCCCGTTCCAATCAAGGTAAATCGTCGAGTGTTGGGGTCGTAGGAGATTTCGTAGTGAAGATCTTTTGCAGTTTTTTGAATTGTTTGAGCTGCTTGAACTCCATCAGTTCCAGCGTAAGCGAGAATAGCGTTAAAATCATTTTCTGTAAGCATGGCAAAATTCCTGTTTGAGGCGTTAAATTTTACGTCTCATAGGAAGTTTTAGTCTAGTGAGATTCCCAAGCGAAGGGGAGAACTTCGCGGAGGGCTTTTCGTTTGTGACGGAGAAGAAGTGCGCGGTCGAAGCCGACCGAGACGCCGCAACAGTCGGGGAAGCGGGGCCCGAGAGCTGAGAGGAAAGACTCATCGAGTGGGTAGGCTGGCTTGCCTAGGGCTAGGCGTTGCTCATTGTCTTCCGTAAAACGTTTGCGAAGCTCGTCTCCGTCAGGGAGTTCATGGTAGCCATTGGCGAGCTCGACGCCTTGATGGTAGATCTCAAACCGGGCAGCGACCGGCTCGTTATTTTTCGTGGTGAGACGGGCGAGAGCCGCTTCGTGAGGTGGATAGTCAATGAGGACGGTGAGTTCATCTTTGCCGAGATTGGGTTCGATGGCATGGGTGAGGAGGAAATGAACGAGTGTATCGCGATTCCAGGTAGCGGCGTCGGGCGATGGATGGTAAGGAAGGGCGGCTTCGAGGAGTTTGGGGAGGGGATCATGTGAATAGTTGAGCGGAGCAAACGCGTCTCGGTAAGAGAGTTTGCGAATCGGAAGCGGACCGAGAAAAAGGGAGAGAAAATCGCAAGTTTCTTGGATCATCTGGTCGAATGTGAAATTGAGTCGATACCATTCGGCCATGGTGAATTCGGGGTTGTGAAGACGGCCGATCTCCGATTGACGAAAGACGTGGCCGAGATAATAGATATCGCCCGAGCCTTGAGATAGGAGCTGCTTCATGGCGTATTCTGGCGAGGTGTGGAGATAGCCTGTGTTCGATGGAGTGACAGCAGCGGAGATCACATCAATGTTGAGGTCGATAGCGGCAAAAGGGCTGAGAGCGGAGCAATCGACTTCGAGAAGGCCGCGCTCTTGAAAAAAGGCGCGGCATTTAGCTAAAAGATGGGAGCGATCTTTTAAGATCGAGAGATCAATCATTTGCTCGAGATACATATTCGCCCGTGCGAGTATCGACGCGCACTTTTTCACCTTCGTCGATGAAAATTGGCACTTGGACTTTTGCGCCTGTTTCGGTCATAGCTGGCTTGAGGACTCGGCCCGAAGTGTCGCCGCGAACGCCAGGAGAGGTTTCGGTGATTTTCATCTCCATAAAGGTCGGGGGAGCGACTTCAATCGGAGTGCCTTTGTAAAAAACAACTTGATAAATCACTTCTTCCATCAACCATTGTTGAATGGGGCCGACGAGGTCGTTGCCAATGGTGACTTGGTCGTAGGTCTTATCATCCATAAATGTAGCGCCGTCAGCGTCTTTATAGAGGTAGCGCATCTGGTTCTCTTCGACGTCAGCGAGATCGAGTTTTTCGCCCGACTTATAGGTCCGCTCAACGACTCGGCCCGAGACCATATTTTTAATTTTAATGCGGTTAAAGGCTTGGCCTTTACCGGGTTTTACGAACTCGTTGGCAATGATGGTGTAAGGTTCACGGTCGACCTCGACTTTCATGCCTACTTTTACTTCATTGGTACTAACTGATCCAGCCATAGTCACTCTAAATTAAAAAGGGCGATTATCAATGTTCCAACGTTTAAAGGCAATGGACTTTAGACGTCGTACTAGGTAAAATATATTCAAAAGGACCAGTATGGAACAGAACCCACAAGAAGCCGATATTGCAAGACAAACCTTGGAACGCTATTCCGGTTGTGAAGCAAGCCAGTTTCAATCAAATCTAATTTTGACAAACTTCCCTCGCTATGTCGACTACTTCGCGCAAAGTCGAGGCGTGCAGATTTTTGAGGGGTCGATGTTCAAAGTGGCCCACTGCCCCAAAGAAGAGGTGAGTATCCTCGACTTTAAAATTGGCTCTCCTGCTGCGGCACTTGTCGTTGACGTCTGCTCCTTTTTGCCGATTCGCTCCAGCATTTTGCTCGGCATGTGTGGCGGCCTCAGACGCCGTTACCAAACAGGCGAATATCTCGTTCCCGTTGCCTCTATCCGCGGAGAAGGGACCTCTGACTTTTACTTTCCTCTCGAAGTGCCAGCTTTAGCAAACTTCTTGATGCAAAAAGCGGTAACTGACGTTCTCGAAGAGGAGAAGACGACCTATCACATCGGTATTACCTACACGACGAACATGCGTTTTTGGGAATTCAACGAAGAATTTAAAAATCGATTGAAAGCGACCAAAGCGCAAGGGATCGAGATGGAATGCGCGACTCTCTTTGCAGCCAGTTACAAGAGAAAATTCACACTGGGCGCTCTCTTGCTCATCTCCGATCTTCCGCTCAACCGAGATGGAATTAAGACAAAAGAAAGCTCAGCGATGATCTTTGAAAAATATACGGCAGATCATGTCGAAAAGGGGATTAAAATCCTTAAAGCGGCACGTGTCATGCAATCTAAAAAGGTCAAAGGCGCTTACCACCGCAATTTGCAGACGCCGCCCAATCCTCAATGAAAGCACTTTTTTGGACGGATGGATTTTGGCCTCGTACCGGCGGTATCGAGACGCAAGGTTATCAGTTCATCAAAGGAATGCAGCAAAGAGGGCATCACTATAGAGTCATTGCGCAACGAGATTCGGTAAACGATCAAGAGCATGAACTCTATGATGGCATTTCAATTCGCCGCTTCGATTTCAATCGCGTAGAAGATTTCCGTACGCTTCGCGTTCTTCAAACAGAAGTACAGCGAATACTCGATGAATTCCAACCCGATTGCATCCATCTCTTTGCTTCTTCGGGACTCTCTGTCTTTGTTTTTCTGTTGATCAAAGAGATATTTCGGGTACCGATCATCGCAACTCTGCATACTCCTTATTTTTATAAAGGCCTAAATCCCATTCTAGAGCCGATTCTAAAGATATCGGATCGAGTTTTCTGCGTTTCGAAGTGGGTCTTAGAGCAAACAAAAAGTCTTGCGCCGCAAACATCGCTAGAACTGATTTATAATGGTTTGCCGCACCCGAAAATCACTCCCACTCTTCTCTCGCTTTCTCCATCTGTTCTTTTAGTGATGGGTCGACTGGCTCCAGAAAAAGGATTCGATACAGCCATTCGGGCCTTTTCTCTCCTTAAAAAAGGAGGGTCGGAAGCAAGGCTCGTGATTGTTGGAGGAGGCCCCGAGCGCTCCACATTAGAACATTTGGCTGCGGAATTAAAGCTCACAGACACAATCTATTTTACAGGTGAGCTCAAACGAGAAGAGGGACTTCATTGGATCAACCGAGCCTCGATGATTTTGGTTCCCTCCTACTTTGAACCATTTGGGTTAGTCGCATTAGAGGCGATGCTGATGAAGCGGCCCGTCATTGCATCGCGCGTGGGAGGCCTTGAAGAGATCGTCTTGGATGGCGAGACGGGAATTTTAATTCCACCTGCTGATCCGATTGCCTTATCGCGAGCTATTCAAACTCTTATCGATCAGCCCGTTTTAGCCATTCAAATGGGTGTAAATGGATACAAGCGGGCGTCTGAGCGATTTACATTGGAGCAAAATCTCATTGCTTATGAAGGCCTGATGGGTCGACTGCCCATTGCAAGCCATTGACCCACATCGCCTCATCGACAGGGGTAAGATTGGTTCGGTCTTCGTCGATTCGTCCAAAATCGACCTCTTTCGTGCGGGGATTATAGAAGGCGCAAAAATAGATGTTCTTATCCCCATGATTCCAATTTGTTTTGGCAAAACGGACCGCTTGCTGACTAATGATTTGATTTGCTGAAGAGGGGAGAAGCGGGAGGGCAAACGTGTCGACAGCTTCTCCTATCTGATGGGGATCCCCTTTGGTCAAATCGACAATCAAATCGACTAGCCCCTGACAGGTTTCAGAAAGTGAGAGGGTGCGCTGTCTGGTCTGTTTGATGTAGTTATTGATGTCAGAAATAAATTGTTTTTGCTGTTCCTTATTTTGGAAGAAACTGGCGATCTGATCGCGGACTGCATATTGGATGGGCGCTCTCGTGGCTGCATCCAGCGGGAGGTTTGCTATTTCGAGACCAGGTTTGACCAGTCTTTGATTGAGCCAATCCACCGATGAAAGGCCGCTCTTTAGAAATGTTTTCATTTCTTCATTTTCAACCGATAGATTGAAAGCGTGTTGTGGACTGATGGCTGAATCGAGCTCATCAGGAAGATCGTCTTCTAGGTAATGCTGCGTCTCTTCTTTCCATTGGACGAGTTCTAAAATCCAATGGATGAGATCGTAAGGATTTTGAGGGCGAACGACCCGGTAATCATTGAGAGGGGACATGCCTGTGTCAATGGTCTCGACTTCAATGGGATTATCGCCAACCTGGAAGTTGATCGCATTGGGGTCTGGAGTTTGTCCTAGCGATTGGAGGTAAGCGAGAATCGAGTCGTTGGCGTATTGACCACTTTTTGTGTAGCTTTCAATGGCCAGGGCAATTTTCGTAAAAAGCTGAATATCTTTTCGATTGGTCGTACTCGATTTCATCTCTGCGACAATTTGATCCATTGCCTGTTGCGTAAAGGTACTAAATTCCGTTGCGGTTAAGATAGGCTTTCCAATTAGGTTCGGCTGTTCTAAATCTTTTTGATACAGCACAAAGCCGCCTGCAGTGGAACTTCCATCAGACGCTTTTTTAGCGAGAGCAATGGCGCTATTGTAGACAAAACGGGTCTCGGCATCGAGTCGCTCAGAGAAGAGCCGCTCCATTTTGAGGATCTCGACTCGCTCTCGAAGACTGCGCCCTTGTTGAACAATTTTCCACGTCTGAGCAAACGTATTTTTTACGCAGGCGTTTATTCCATCGCGCAAGTGATTTCCTTTTCTCGATTCCGCCATTCCCGCCAGAGCCGTTTCTGTCGCCCGAAGCAATCGATTATCGCTCGTGTTGAATCCATACTTGCCTCGGGCAAATTGCGATTCAAAATCGGGCATTTCGGGCAAAAGCGTGCTCGCTTGCGCAAAGGCGTAAATAGCCTCTTCTGCTCGAATTTGGTTTGAGGAGAGAAGTTGTAAGACCGGCTTTGAGAATTGAGCGGGGTCATCGATTCCCATCAATCGGCAAGCGGCTCTGATTCCTGGATGATCCCATAAATACAGCTGCGTTCCAGCAATCTTACCTGACGCATCGATCCGAAGAATCGAGCGGAGATCGGGATCGGAAAGAGTCGGCAAAAAGAAAAAGAATTCGGGCTTCCCGTTCACTGGGCGGCTCAAATAGCCATATTGCAAAAGAGAGCCGTAATCTTGGAGAGCTTTTAGCGGCTGCTCATTGTGCTTTTTGATCGCCCAGGCTACGGCAAAGCAATTGCCTACAGGTCCCTGCGTCAGTTGGGAGAGCGCCGCTGCGAGGGCGACCTGTTTGGCGTGCACATCGGTCAAGGGAACGGATCGGGAAAGTCCCAACTCCGCTCGAATCAAATCATTGGAAAACGAATCTTCTCTTTCCGGCTTTCGAATCCCATCGAGTACGGGCTGCCACGATCCATCGATTTGATCTAATACTTGCCCAATATTTTCTTCCCACTCTTTCAACGTACGGTTGGAAGGGGCGTAGTGTTTTTTTGCAATCGGTATCAGTCCGAGATTGAGTTGCCCCTTTGAATCGAGGAGCATTTTCGCAATTTCTCGAGGGAATCCATATTTCATCCCGACATCTTGCCCCTGGAGTCCGGTCAACGATTGGATATAGATCGTCCGTTTGATCTCTTGCCCCTGTTCGATCATCAGACGATTGCGCAGATTTTTCAGATCGATGGTCGGATTCAACCCGCGACTAGCCTCTTCCGCTGTTTGAGGGGATCGCTCAAAAGCATACAGGAGCGTTCCCATCTTCACTTTTGCCTGATCAGCGGACCCTTTTTTCCAAACAGTTCGCTCTTCGATCGAAAGATCGGCCTGGTCGATTTGTCGAATCGTCTGTTCGAGCGATTTGATGATCCTTGTAGAGTATTGGGCGCATGCAGGAGCGATTCGCGTTGGGCTGGCCAGCTTGGCCAAAATTTGCCGTTCTTGATCGAAATCGAACGCCAACGCCTGACTGGCGACGGGCGATTGCATTTGCGTCATGACAACCTTGTTGATTTTATCGATTTCGAGTCGTCCCCCAGAACTATTCAGAGCTAAGAGTCCCTCCCAGCGATCCAGATCAAATTCGATATCGCCCACTTCGCTGACCATAAAATCTCCTTCCCTGTCATAAAAAATTTAGTTGAACGTTATGCCAAAAGGAAAAGATTTCGTAAAGAAAAAGATAGACTAGCGATTGTAGTATAAATAATTGGCTGTGCTCAGGACCTTATAAACGGTTTCAAGCCCCGCCTTGAATCCCCACGGATGAAATTCTGCTATGGTATCTTTAAGCTCGGATAGTGCATGAGGTGCAAACTTCACAAAATCGCCGGCTTGAATATCTCCCGGAGCTTCTCTCCATTCGATTTCATCAAAATGATCGTTTTCTAATCGCGCTGGGATAGATTCACTGAAAACTGGTATCTGATCATCTGCTATTTCACACTTCGCATCGACAATTATCTGAATAGCTCTCTCTTTCATCGGTTTGGGATCAGAAGAGACACACTCAACGCGTTTGAGTGAGAGATTGCTAAGAGATATATTTTTTTTGGAAATTTGTTCTTCAATTCTTACTAAATAAGATTGTGGTTTTACAGGATGCATTTTCTTTTCCAATAAAGAGCTTATTGTTTTTTAATTTTGAGAGGGAGGGAGGGTTATTTGAATGACTTTGTAAGCAGTTTGAATGGCAGCTTGATAACCAGCTGGATGAAATTTTTTAATAGTCTCGGTAAGGAGTTGTTTAGGGGACTCTCCAAAAATTACATAATCGCCAACTTTAATGTCGCCAGGAGCTTCTCTCCATTTTGTTGTATCTGGTTGCGGTGTGAGTGTCGGTGCTCCTAGATCAACAAAATCACCATCGTCTGAATCTGATACGAAATCATAATCTAGTTCACCCATAGTTTGAATCTTCCTCTCTGACAAAGGTTTTGGTGAAGAGGGGAGGAGTTCGACCCGTTTTACCCAAGAATTTACCAGAGGCATATTTTTTTTGTTTTCTAAGTTTTCGAAAGTAACAAAAAAGTAGTTGTTATTGATTGAGGAAGCCATAATAGTTGCAAAACTCTAGTTTTTGTGGATTGTTAATTGAATGACCTTATAAGCGGTTTCGAGGCCTGCCTCAAGTCCTTTGGGGTGTCGCCGTGCGATGAACTTTTTACATTCTTTCACAGAAGATTGTGGAAAGACGACAAAATCGCCGACTTTAATTTCACCGTCTACTGTTTTCCAGGATAATTCAGGAATGGCTCGTGCGGGCTTCTCTTGAATGGGTTCAAGAACAGGCGACGAAGGTGGATTGATTGGTAAAATATCGTAATCATTATCGTCTTCGAGAACTTCCCACTCAGAATCGTCTTTGGTCAACTTTAAGACTTCAGCAACTCTGTCTGTCAAAGGTCTTGATGATGTTTTATGAGTTGATGCAGCATTGCTTTGGATGAGGGATTCAGATGTAGAAGATGCGAGTTCAACGCGTTGAAGCCACAGAGTATCGAATAAATCTGTTTTTTTTGAGATAGGTTCTTCGATTGTCGCTGTTGCGCTTCTTCGAACTGGATGAGCCATATTATTTTCCTAAATACAAAGAGGATGAATAAAATTTGTTTAAAACCTGACGTTTCTCTTTAATAAGGAGAAATAGAATAAACCGGTCTTAGAAAAAAATCCAGTCTCTTAGAAACCAAAAAGGGGGAGGGTCATATTAACAACTTTGTAAACTGTCTTGACACCGACCTCAAACCCTTCAGGGTGGAACTTATCAATGGTTTGTTTAAGCCAAGCTGACTTTTCGGGTCGAAACATCACCTCATGGCCGACTGAAAAATCCCCCGGAACGATCGTATATTCTACTCGATTATGGTGTGCTTTCTCTTCTGATGTGTGAACCCGCCTGAGCCAAGTATTGCCCAGCGATAATTCTTTTTTAGTAGTGGGCTCTTGGATTGTAACGACGTAGTGCCATCTTGGGATAAAACAGACCATATTTCGTTTCCTAAAGTTGTCATTTTTTTTAAATCTACGAAAAAATAAACCAGTTTTAGAGAAAAAATCAAAGTGGTAGTAAAAAGGTGGTGACTTCCTAGGTTTTCTAAGCTAATCAGGAAAAGCCACTTCAGTCACTTTATAGGCGGTCTTTAGTACCTCGTCATATGTTTGTTGAGTATACTGTTCGATAAGAATTTTAATTGAAGATGACTGATCTGTGAACATCACATAATCTCCGGCTTTAATGTCATCCGTAGCAACTTTCTCCTGAGTGTTATTTTCAGATTTTGTTAGTTCTGAAGAATGCTTATCAGCGATAGCTGGATTTGGATTTTTTGTTTCTGGAGAAATAATCTTGACAGTTTGGATCACACAGAAATCATCTTCTTTATTGTCATCTAAGACAATTTGAGAAGATATGTCTCCATTTAATGTCGTAATTTGAAAAGGGACAACGCGTTTTAGCCAATAGCTGTTAATTGTTACTTTCTTTTCGTCTTTGTGTTCAAATGTTATGTTTGGATAAATTTTTTGACCAATTGGAGAAGCCATATTCTTTTCCTGTTTAAAAAGGGGGAAAGGATAGGATGGTCGGGGAAAAAAAGCGAGAAATTAGGCGTCGCGCTCGCATGGGAATTGCTTTTTGAGCTGCGTGAGCACGTGCTGTTCGAGATCGTGGGGAGTTTGGAACTTTTTCGGTAGGAGAATGTTCTTCTTGTCGACGGTTTTGCCGCGGAGCTGTTCGGCCAGAAGAGTGAGGTTGTTAAACTTGAGCAGGGTGAAGTGGTTGGCGGTGGCAAACGCGCGGATGCGGGTGAGGTGATAGAGCCAGAGGACGGGTGGTGGGGGCTCTCCGAAGCGATCGCGCATCTCGGCGAGGAGATCGTCGATTTCTTTGTAAGAGGAGACTTCGCCGAGTCGGTAGTAGAGCTCCATGCGAAGAGAGACTTCGGGGATGTAGGTGTCTGGGATGCGGGCGTCGTAAGGGAATTCGAGTTTTGTCTCTTCAAAGGTGATTGCTTTTTTCTTCTTGAGAGCTTCAATGGCCCGTTTGAGGAGTTTGCAATAGAGATGGAAGCCGATGGCGGAAACTTGGCCCGATTGTTGCACCCCGAGAATATCGCCAGCGCCTCGGATTTCGAGATCGCGCATCGCGATCTTCATTCCACCGCCGTAGCCGCCCGCTTCAACGAGGGCGTTGAGGCGCTTGCGCGTGATTTCGGGGAGGTTAGCGTTCTTGGGGATGAGGAAGTAGGCGTAAGCGGCCCGGTTCCATCGTCCTACTCGGCCGCGAAGCTGGTAGAGATCGGCGAGGCCGTAGGTATCGGCGCGGTCGATGAGAATGGTGTTCGCATTGGGAATGTCGATGCCGTTTTCGACGATGGTCGTAGCGAAGAGGATATCGATTTGGCCCGTTTTAAACTGATGGAAAATCGGATCGATGTCATCGGGATCCATTTGGCCGTGGACCACGCCGATGCGAGCGGAGGGAACGAGTTTTTGAATCGCTGTGGCTCGAGAATGGATCGATTCGACTCGGTTATGGATAAAATAGGCTTGGCCGCCGCGAGAAAGTTCGCGGAGAAGGGCGTTGGTGATGAGCTCGTTATCGGTTTCGGCGATGATCGTTTTGATGGGAAGACGGTCTTGCGGTGGGGTGTTGATCACCGACATATCGCGCGCGCTGACGAGCGACATGTAGAGCGTGCGGGGAATGGGGGTCGCTGAGAGAGTGAGGCAATCGACACCCATTTTGAATTTTTTCAGATGCTCTTTTGCCCGGACGCCAAAGCGCTGCTCTTCGTCAATGATGATCAGGCCGAGATCTTTGAATTGAATATCTTCAGAGAGGAGTCGATGGGTCCCGATGAGGATATCGACTTTGCCCTCTTTTACTTTAGCGAGCGTTTCTCGAACCTGCTTGGGCGTACGGAAGCGAGAGACGGCGTCAATGATGATCGGGAATCCCCTCATCCGCTGGGTAAAATTTTCAAAGTGCTGCATGGCGAGGACAGTGGTGGGGACGAGAACAGCTACTTGCTTTTGACCATCGATGACCGCCTTAAAAGCAGCTCTCATCGCCACTTCCGTTTTACCGTAGCCAACATCGCCACAGATGAGCCGGTCCATCGCTTTTTCTGACATCATGTCTTCTTTTAAAGCTGAAATGGAGAGGAGCTGATCTTGCGTCTCTTGATAGGGAAAATCGCTCTCGAATTGCTGCATAACAGAGGAGTCGGGAGAGTAGCGGAATCCGCCATGCGCCGCTCGCTCTGCGTAGAGTTGTAAAAGATCGCTGGCATAGCCGACAATTTGGGCCTGGGCATGTTGGCGGGCCGCTTGCCACCGCTTTCCGCCGAGCTGGCTGAGGGAAGGGGGCTCTTCTTTTGCTCCGATGTAGCGGGAAACGAGATAGGCCTGAGAGAGGGGAACGAAGAGTTTGCTGTTTTCGGCATATTGAATCGTGAGGAATTCCGTCTCTTGCCCTTGGTGATTGACATGTTTTTCCATGCCGGTAAAGCGACCGATACCGCTATGAAAATGGACGACGAGATCGCCCGGCGAGAGTTGATGGAACTCAGCGGCGGGAGTGTGATAGGTGCTACGCCATTTTTGCCTCCGGATGCGGAGGCGATGAGAAATTTCAGGATTGGGAATCACTGCAAGAGGGATGTCGGCAATGACAAAGCCGGAGGTGAGGTATCCCTTTTCGAAATGGGTTTTTTTCGGCAGATCGATTTTCTTGAGCTTTTCTTTCACCTCTTCTTCTTCGGTTTCGGTGGCATTTAGAAAGAAGAGTTCGAGATTTTTTTCAGGCTTAAAATAATCGAGAAGGCTCACTTCTTCATCTTCTGGCGGTTCGAAGTAGTCGTGCACTTTTCGGAACGGATGGAAGAAACGGTGGGCTTCAAAGGTGTGATTCAGGGCTTCGAAGCGAACGGTTGGCAGCGATTTAGAAGCGTGGACAGGAGAGAGTTCTTCTAATTTATGTAAGGTGCAAAACAGGTGCTGCGACTCTTCTACTTTTTGAAGCATCTCTTCAAGTTTGTAAAAAAAGAGCGACTTGGCGCCGGGCATTTGTTTCAAAGCAACATAGGTGTCTTCAATGGCGAGGAGATCATCCCATAAGATGAGGGGATTGCCAGGTAAATAATCGATGATAGAAACCAATCGTTTGGCCTGCGAAAGGAGCATCATCTCATTAGCTGGACTCAAAAAGAGAGAATCGACTTTGGCAATCGATTTTTGACCAATTGGGTCGAAGGTGCGGATTTGATCGATCTCATCGCCAAAGAAATCAACGCGGTAAGGATCTGATGAGGCGACGGGAAAGAGATCGACAATCCCGCCCCGGATTGCAAATTCTCCCTTATCAGAAACGACAGCGGCTCGCTTGTAGCCAAGCGCTGTGAGCTCTTCTGGAATTTGATCAAAAGCGATTTTAGAGCCAGTTTTCCACTTTTTTAAGAGTGGTGCGATTTGTTCTTTAGCCGGGATTTTCTGCAGAAAAGAGGTGAGAGGGCAGAGGACGATCGAGGGGCCTTTTCTCTCGATCAGTGTGTGAAGAGCCTCCATCCGTTTCCCGATGATATCGGGGCTCGGAGGTATTTCCTCTCCTGGCAATGTCTCCCAGGCGGGAAATTCCACGGCCAGATCGGGGGCGAATTGAGCGAGGTTGTCGTAGAGATTATCCTCGCGCATTCCTCCCGTGATCAAAAAGATGGAGCGACCCGTTTCTTGGACAGCGAGAGCTGCGATCAGCGCCTTCGGCACATCCCATAACTCTTCCAAAAGAAGCGATCCGTTTGTGCGGATCGCTTCCACTAATTTTGCTAAAGAAGGGGAAGCGTTATAAGGGATCTTCAGAGATTAGACCTTGCTTAATGTATGCCTGATTTTCTCCAACGCTTCGGGGAGCCCGGCCGGTTTTTTACCACCTGCTTGCGCCAGGTTTTGTTTTCCGCCGCCACCGCCCTGAATAAAGGGAGCCGCCTCTTTGATTAGATTGGAAGCGAGGATATTTTTCTGAACGAGATCGGGGCTGACTGCAATCACGAGTTGGCATCGTTCGCCGGTTGTGATCCCAAGAGCGACAACGCCGCTCTTCATTTTATGGATCAGCTCGTCGGCAAAGGCGCTCAAATCTTCAGGTTCAACATGCACTTCCTCAGCAATCAGCGAGAAGGCGCCGAGCTTCTCTTTGCGTGCGATGCATTGCTCGGCTAAAACTTTTAGCTTCTCTCGTCGATGCGTCTTCAGTTCGTTTTGAAGTCCTTTGTTCTCATCGAGGAGTTGGTGGAGGCGTTCCACAATACCGGAGGGAACTGACTTCAAAATGCCAGAAATGTTTTGGAGGAGATCCTCTTCTTGCTGGACCCATTGCTCCGCATATTTACCGGTCAGCGCTTCAATGCGCCTTACGCCTGCAGCGATGCTCGATTCTTTTGTGATTTTGAAAAGGCCGATGGTTCCGACGCTCGACGTATGGGTGCCGCCGCAGAGCTCTTTTGAGAAGTCGATATCGACGACGCGAACACGGTCGCCATATTTTTCGCCAAAGAACTGCTTGATGTCTGAGCGCTTTTGGACATCTTCAAAGTTGAGTTCGTAGGTTTTTACAGCGGTATTTTCGCGCACTTTCGCATTGACGAGGTTCTCAATTTGACGAAGCTCTTCGCTGCTGAGCGGCTTGTGGTGGTTGAAGTCAAAGCGGAGTCTTCGATCTTCGACCAGAGAGCCGGCTTGTTTGATGTGAGATCCGAGGACTGTTTGGAGAGCCCAGTGGAGTAGGTGGGTCGCCGTGTGGTTATTTTGGATTTCTTGACGGCGAACCCCTTCAATGGATGCGTGGACAGAGTCATTTTTATGGAGCGAGCCAGCCCCCATTTTGCCGAGGTGGGCGATCACGCCCGAATAAGGCGATGTTGTGTCGTAAACTTGGAAAGAATGGGAACCCTTCGAAATCGTTCCTGTATCTCCAACTTGTCCTCCCATCTCAGCGTAGAAGGGGGTTTTATCCAAGATCAACAGAGCTTCTTGCCCCTCTTTAACCGTCTCGACGAATTGCCCGTCGACGACAATTCCGATCAGTTTGGCATCGCTCGTTGTGTGCGTGAAGCCGTCGAATTGGCACGGTTTGTGCTGTTTTACGAAATCGGCGAAGAGATTTGCTCCAAATTGTTGCGCAGTCGTTTTGTGGGCTTTGCGCGATTTTTCTTTTGCTTCTTCTTCCAATTTTTCAAATTGGGGAAGATCGACTTGCAACGCCTCGTCTTTTGCGATGAGGAGAATCTCTTCGATCGGGAAGCCGTACGTGTCTTTCAACTTAAACGCATCTTCGCCTGAGATTTTTTCCGAAGTTTTGTGGGAGCGCTCGATCACTTGGCCGAGGAGTTGTCCGCCGCGCGTGAGTGTGCGGATAAAAGCCTCTTCTTCTAGCGTGAGGATCTCAGCGATTCGGTGTTGAGAAGATTTGAGTTCGGGGAAATCTTCGCCCATGGAAGTAACTAGGCGGGGAAGGATGTCGGCGAGGAATGGTTTGTTTAGCCCTAGCATGCGGCCGTAGCGAACCGCTCTGCGCAAGATTTTTCGGAGGACATAACCGCGATCGGTATTGCTCGGTTGTGCGCCATCGGCGATAGCAAACGAGAGGCTGCGGATGTGATCGGCCACAACATGGTAGGCGGGAGCCATGAGTAGATCTTCTTTTTCGTACTTCCGTCCGCTTACTTGTTCTACTTGTGCAATCAAACCGCGCAAAACGTCTGTCTGATAGACATCGTTTACGCCGAGTTTTAATGATGCGACCCGTTCGAGACCCGCTCCGGTGTCGATCGATTGTTTGGGAAGAGGGGTCATGATCCCTGAGCTATCGCGCGAAAATTGCATGAAGACGAGATTCCAAAATTCAAGATAGCGCTCGCCCGATTCATCTTCTTTCGGACTGCGCGCTTGGCCGTAGCTTTCTCCGCGATCGTACAAAAGCTCTGAGCAAGGACCGCAAGGGCCCGTGTCTCCCATTGCCCAGAAGTTTTCTTTTTCACCGAAGCGGACGATCCGTTTTGAGGGGACTAGACTTTCCCAAAGAGCAAACGCTTCATCGTCATCTTTATAGACGGAAACCCAAACATTTTCAGGGTCGAATTGGAAGACGTTTTGAACCACTTCCCAAGCGAAGCGAATCGCATCTTTTTTAAAGTAGTCGCCGAATGAAAAGTTGCCGAGCATCTCGAAGAAGGTGAGGTGGCGGGAGGTGTGGCCTACATTTTCCAAATCGTTGTGTTTACCACCGGCGCGGATACATTTTTGAGTAGTCGCCGCTCGGGTATAGCCCCTTTTATCCTTTCCTAAAAAAACATCTTTGAATTGATTCATCCCCGCGTTTGTGAACAAAAGAGTTGGGTCGTCATGAGGGACGACAGGGGAGGAGGGGACAATCGTATGTCCTTGGGATTTAAAATAATTTAGAAACGAACGGCGGATTTCTTGAGATTTCATAGGCACCCTGTAGGACGTAAGCCCTCAAATTTACCCAATCACCCCCAGAAAAGTCAAAGACAAACCTAACCGTTAAAAGACGATGATTTCGCCAAGAGGAAAGATCGCGAAGGTCGCTTCTTGGAGCATAGCCTGGGTCAGCATATGACGGACAGCTGTAACAGGAAGATTCCGGAGCGATTTGAAAAATTCATTCATATTATGAGGCCACTTTTCCGGACCTGATTTTAATAGAGCCACGTGGGTGTGGCTATAGAAAGAAGCGGTAGATGTTTCATGCGGGTTTTTGTAAAAACCCTTTTTGAGGGTTTCTTCTGGAAATTTTTCTTGAGCCGTTTTTGGAATCACCACTCCAAACAGGCAGCCGAAGGTATCTTTGTCTTTTTTAATGGGAGCCCAGTACTTGTCGTGATGCTCATTGATATCTTCCCCATGAATGGCCGGTTTTTTCATGTAAGTTGAGTGAAGGGGGGCAAAAAGAGCGGTTCCCAAAATGGCAAAGCCCATGGGATAGCGATGGGCGAGTTCATCGTATAGAGTTTGCATCGATGTAGGAGGCGTAGGTTGGCTGTGAATGAGAGCTCCCATGATCTGTTTATCATCGATTCCCATCAAAAAGGGGCTTTCAAAAAGGGCCTGCTCTTTGGTGATCACTTTTCCGTTATCAACCCAGGAAAGGAAAGGCTTTCTCTCAATGACAATCGCTTCACCGAGATGTTCTAAATCCCCGGGAGTTCCCGAGCCGAGAGCAAAACGGAAATCGTCCAGGCTGATCGGTTTCAAAGTGGTCGGGTCGACCTCTCCTTTGATTACGTATAGGACGTTTCCTGAAATTTTCAGAGTTGTTTTACTTTCTCCGCGGACAAGTGTTTGAACCATAAGGGATCCTTTTTTCTCCGGTTACCAGATTGCTTATTTAATTAACACGAGAGATCAGCGGAACGCTTGGGTTAATAACTCTTGCGAGAATTGCGGGCGGCGAGGAAAAATAAGATCTTTAAAAGCGAAAGGGATGGTTATGGAAGAAGATCAAAAGAAGATGTTGAGCAAGGTCGCTATGGCGATTCGAGAGCTCTCCATTGATGCAGTGCAAAAAGCCAATTCAGGTCACCCCGGTATGCCGATGGGATGCGCTGAGTTAGGAGCTTTTTTGTATGGCTCCCTTCTTCGTCATAACCCTAAGAATTCCAAGTGGTTAAATCGAGATCGCGTCGTTTTATCAGCGGGTCACGGATCGATGTGGCTCTATTCTTGCCTCCACCTAGCCGGCTTTAACCTCCCTTTAGATGAAATCAAACGATTCCGCCAGCTCGGTTCGATTACACCCGGCCACCCTGAATACGGCATGACCGATGGAGTCGAAGCGACGACTGGGCCCCTCGGACAGGGGATCGGTAACGCAGTGGGTATGGCGCTTGGAATGAAAATTCTCGCCGCTAAATTCAACCGCGATGAATACCCTCTCTTCAATAATAAAATTTACGCAGTTTGCGGCGATGGCTGTATCATGGAAGGGGTCTCTTCTGAATCTTCTTGCCTGGCAGGTCACCTAAAACTCAACAACCTCGTCCTCATTTACGATTCCAATAAAGTGTGCCTAGATGGTCCGCTTTCCGAATGCTGCTCTGAAGACACAAAGAGTCGCTACAAAGCCTACGGCTGGGATGTCTACGATCTCGACGGCTACGATTTCGACGGAATGGAGCGGGTTTTTGGCGAAATACGCCATAAGCAGGAGCGACCTGTTCTCGTAATCCTCCACACGATCATCGGGAAAGGTTCGCCCAATAAAGCAGGCACCTCCAAAGTCCACGGTTCGCCCCTCGGCCCTGAAGAAGTCGCAGCGACGAAAGAAGCGCTTGGCCTTTCGAAAGAAGAATTTTATGTGCCCCAAGCAGTTTACCAGTTTTTCGAAGACAAATTTGAAGCGCAAGCAGCGCTTGAAACAGAGTGGCACCAACTCTATAAGCGATGGGCGGGAGCTTATCCCGATCTCGCCGTTGAATTTGAGAAGATGCACAACCAAACGCTCCCAGCTGATTTAGAAAAGACCCTTTCAGCAATCGCGATTAAATCTCCGATTGCAGGAAGAGCTGCATCGCAAACTGTCTTGCAAACTCTCGGCAAACTACTCCCACAACTCTACGGCGGTTCGGCCGACCTTTCCGTCTCCGATCTGACGATGATGAAGGAGTTTCCCATCATCAAACCGGGCGATTTTTCTGGCCGCAACATCAAGTTCGGCGTTCGCGAATTTGCGATGGGAACCATTTCAAATGGCCTTTCGCTCACCGGCATGATTACCCCTTTCTGCGGAACCTTCCTCACATTCTCCGATTACATGCGCAATTCGATTCGCCTTGCGTCCCTTTCGCATTATCATGTGATCTATCAGTTTACTCACGATTCAATCTTCCTCGGCGAAGATGGCCCCACTCACCAGCCCATCGAACACTTGGCCGCTCTTCGAGCGATGCCAAATCTCCATGTGATTCGCCCCGCCGACACGAATGAAGTGAAGGCCGCTTGGATAGCAGCTCTTCGCTATCGTGGCCCAACCGCGATCATTCTCTCACGGCAAAATTTGCCCGATCTCGCTCACACCAACATCTCTTACGAACAGGGAATGGCGCGTGGTGCTTACATTGTCCACCAATCCAAAAAGAAGCCCGACTTCACTCTGCTTTCTACCGGATCTGAGCTTCATCTTGCAATTGAGGCGGCGGAGAGACTGGAGAAAATCGGCAAATCTGTTCGAGTTGTCTCGATGCCTTGCTGGGAACTCTTCGATAAACAGAGCAACGATTACAAAGATTCAGTCCTCGGCGGAGACTTAGGCCTTCGCGTAGCGATTGAAGCGGCGACCGACTTCGGTTGGTACCGTTATATCGGTCGGGTAGAGCTTTGGCCGGATGCTCGCGCACACGGTTGTCCGCAGT
>JBEHXF010000026.1:0-27808 GCA_048498835.1 Chlamydiota bacterium
TAAGCGATCTAACCGTAATCGAGCGATTGGTAGAGCGTATGTTAATTCCATCCGTATTAATTCCCCCTCCAACTGAGACAGGCCCCCCAGTCGCGGTGATCACAAGGGCCCCGGATCCGGCTATAGAACTTGAAAATGTGATCCCAGATGATCCGGTGTCTTCAAAAGTCGCTCCACCGCTAATTGTCACTGGAGTGGTATAAATTTGGGTACTTCCATTCGTTCGAACGAGCGTGGGAGCTGCGCAACTTCCCGCCGTCACATCCAGGCGAGTCAACGGCGTTGAGGCGCCAATCTGTCCAGATAAAACGACAGCGGAAGAGCCTGCGTCGATCGTCAAAGCCTGAGCGTTATCGATCGTTCCTCCAAAAGAAATACCGCCAGCGTTGGTATTGATATTCACCGCAGCGCTTAAAGTGGTCGCTCCAGCCGATCGGCTAAACGAACCAGCGCGCACATTTACTCCGAGAGGGAGCGTATTGGAGGTTGTGATCGTGACCGTACCTAAACGGACCGAATCACCCAATGCGCCGCCCAGAGTAATGACGCCACTGCCTGCATTCAGGGTAAAATCATATCCCCCATTGACGGTACTCGAGCAAGTGATGTCTCCATCCGCAGGCGAAGCTTGTGTGGATAAAGTCGTATTGCCTGTGAGAGTGATTGGGCCTGTAAAAGTAATAATGGCGTTATTATTTAAGAGGGTCCCAGCCACGCTAAAGGCATCAGAGGTTAAATTGATGAAATTGGACGTGGTGATGTTGTTTGCAATCGTACAGCTACTGCTGCTCACAACGGTTAAGGAAGAAAGAGGTGTTGCACCGGCGCCTACGGTATTGGAAAAAGTTACGCTTCCCGTTCCTGCTGTCACTTGCAAAGTGCGCGGAGTCGTTACGTTAGAAATCGTATTTGAAAAAAAGACATTCCCAGCTCCAGAGCCGCTATTGATCGCAGCATTCGCTGTCAATAATACACTCCCTGTAAATGAAATCGTAGCATCACTTGTTGTTATGTTGGCTCCAATCGCATTTGCCAAAGATCCAGCACCGCCGCCTGCTGTGCCAATAAAACTGATTGAGCCGCTGTTCGAAAGCGCGGCAGCTAAATTGATTCCGTGACTTGCCGCTCCTGCGCCCCCCGTCCCGGTAAACGCTATGGATGAAGCAGTAGCTCCCGTCCATGCTGTCGTAACTGAAATCCCATAAGAACTACCACCGCTCGCCGAACTCGTCCCGTTTACAGATATAGCTCCTGTTGTCTGAATCGGACTTGTGGCATCTAACACCACTCCGACGCTCGCATTCGATCCGCTCGCCGAGCCCGTCAAACTGACCGTTCCGCTTCCTGTCGAAATGGTCGTTCCATTACCCACTAGAATACCGTGAGAAATTCCATTCGAATTTCCACCCGTTCCATTCAATGTGATGCTGCCTGTCCCTGTCGTGCTAATGGTCGATAAAGGACCTGTAGTAAAGAGCTGAATCCCGCGCGAAGTTCCCGTAGTGGCCAAGGTAGAAGCTGTGATTTGGATCGTACCGCCGCTTGTAGAAGACAAAGTGCCTGCCAAAACCGCGCCGGTCAAAACGCACCCACTGCTTGAACTTCCCGTCCCACCGATGATTTGATTGGTCGCTGTAATGTGTCCCGGAGTGGAGAAAGCCGCGTTGACATCGAACCCATCAGAAGCACTGCCTGATCCCCCTTTGCATCCGGTAACCGTGACTGTTCCATCTGTAATTGAAGATCCAAATGTAACGGTGCTGCTCGCGCTGCTATTGGTCGACCAAGATGCACTAATGGCGACTCCCGCGGAAGTAATTCCACTCGATGAACTATTGCCGCTGACGTTGATATTGCCCAACGTTTGAATCGCTGTAGTAGAAGAAATCAAGACTCCTTCTGAAGCCCCACTTCCTCTCGCAATTCCCCCCACGCTAATCGTTCCACTGCCACTAGTGATAGAGGTTCCCGTATTGATCAAAACACCTCTCGAGTTCCCACTCGAATTTCCGCCTGTCCCGATCAATTTGATAGTCCCTGATCCTGTCGTAGTAATCATCGCTCCAGAAGTGGACACTTGAATGCCGTGAGAGCTGCCTGTTGTAGACTGACTCAAAGCGGTGATGTTGATATCCCCTGCGCCATCGGAAGCGATTTTCGCGCTTGCGCCCGAGACAGAACAACCCATGCCACCGGAACCGGTACCGCTTTGAATCCCGGTTGTGGCGGTAATACTCCCCGATGTGGTGAACGCCGACTGCACGTTCAATCCATCGGAAACGTTCCCTGAGCCACCGGTGCAATTTGAAAAGGTGATCAGACCACTTGTATTCGTTGTCCAGGGATTCGTGAGAATTGTGACTCCATGAGATGCGATTCCTGTCGCTGCGCTAGTCCCACTCACACTGATCGGACCCGTTGAGCTGGTGATACCCCCCGTCTCAATTCGAATCCCTTCACTTACTCCAGATGCGCCAACCGGAACAGAACCAGTGAGTAAAATCGAACCTCCAGTTGTGCTAATTCCCCCGCCACTGACATAAATACCCCGCGATGTGCCGGTACTTGCGCTCGAAGCGGTTCCATTCAGCGTAATACTGCCATTGTTAGTTGATAATGTTCCGCTTTGTAGATAAATTCCATGCAAGCCAGTCCCGCTTCCAGAACCAATTCCTGTCAGGGTGATATTTCCAGCTGATGTAATGACGTTAGCTCCGATAGTAATGCCCGCATAAGCGCTCGCACTACCAACTCCCGTCGTTGAAAAATCGATCGTGTTTTGAGAAGAAGTTCCGGTAACGGTAATCGCGCCCTGAATCGAAATCGGCCCTGCAGCTCGGAAGATGAGCCGATTGGTCGAACCGCTGGTAAAGGTTCCTGTTGAATCGACCGTAATACCGCCGTTTTCAGCGCCACCACCACCCGTTGTATCAACTGTGACGTTGCCGGACATTAAAGCGCTCGTCAACGTCGTAACATTTAAAACGGATGGAGTATTGGATGGAACAAAAGGAGAAGAGCCAGAAATATTGTTATCCGCTCCGTTTGAAATCGTCACGTTATACGGATCAAGAAGAAGCATCCCAACTTTTCCTACAGGTGCCAGAAGATCCGCAAATCCTTGATAATCAAGAACATGCCCAGAAACTTCTACAAAGCCTCCATCGCCTCCCAGCTCTCCGCCTCTAGCCTGAATGGTTCCACTGAAATGGGTAAAACCATCACTCCAGATAATGACCTGGCCAGCATCTTCATTGATTCCACCGCAAACATCCAAATCGCCTGTTACGACCGTCTGTTGTGCATTTGGAACCACAGGGTTCTCCCCCCGAAAATGCCCCCCAATCAAAATTTCTCCTGACGGCGCCTGCATCTTTCCATTTGCCTGGATCTCATCGCCAAAGACATGAATTTTTGAAGCTTCAATCAGCGATTCTTCGCCTATGTCCACTGCCGCGCGCAAATAAAGACGTCCCCCTTCTTCTACAAGAACGCTCCCCTGGTCCTCAGTTCCCATGTTAATTGCAAACGAAGCAACGCCCCGAGTTTGCATATCGGCTTCGATCTTATCGCGGTCCACTTCCTCTGGTCGAATAAATACCAGTGCATTCCCGTTGGCATTCAGAAGGATTTCATGACCCGCAATCAACGATACAATTCCATCCGAGCGAATCGTTCCCTGATTTTCTACTCCATGAGCAAGAAGGGCGACGGGACCTCCAGACGTCTCAATCGTGCCTAAATTGACGACCGAACCGAACTCATCGCCGATGAGGTGTAAATCCTGTCCCGAAAGAAATTCTTCGGGACGAATCTCAAGAGCTGAAGCGATAAAAGCCGCTGTATCAACTCTCCCCTCTTTTCCGATGACAACTCCCTGGCGATTGACGAGATAAACTTGTCCATTGGCTTGCAACAAACCCATCAGTTGGCTCATTTCCGAGCCGACAACACGATTCAGAACCGCAGAGCTAGAGGAGGGTTGGATAAAACGAGTCACTTCGCCTGGCTGAATCGAAAAAGATTCCCAATTTAAAATCGCTCGATTAGAAACTTGAACTTCGAGGGAAGAGCCTGATGCAACTGCTTGTGCCTCTCCTGCTACTACAACCATCTGCTCAGGATTGGCATAGAGAGACCCAGAGAGGAGTATAAAAAGAACGGTTGCTCGCATCTCATAAATTTAAAATAAATTATACTTTTTTACGAGCTTCAATCCATCCGTTGAGCTTTTCTTGCATCACTTCGAAGTAATAATAGAGAACGGGAGTTAAAAGAAGAGTCAATAGTTGGGAGATAATCAATCCCCCCACGATACAAAGACCGAGCGGCTGCAAGCTCTTTGCAAACGGCCCCCCAATTCCCGTTGCAATCGGCACAGCACCCATCATAGCAGCCAGGGTCGTCATCAAAATGGGACGAAATCGAATGAGGCAAGCTTCAATGATCGCATCATAGGGTGATTTCTTTTCTTTTTCGACAGCTACAATAGCAAAGTCGACCATCATGATTCCGTTCTTCAAAACCATGCCGATCAAGAGAATCAAGCCGACAAAGGAATACAGAGAAAGAGTCTGACCAAACACCATCAGCGTCAATAAGCCACCCAATAATGTCGGCGGAAGAGCGCTCATCACCGTCAAAGGGTGAATAAAACTCTCATATAAGATGCCCAAAACGATGTAGATTACGAAGAAAGCGAGAATCATCAAAGTGGATAAACTGGCAAATGACTGACTAAAAATCTGCGCGGTCCCAATGACTTGCCCGTACACATGAGCGGGTTTATCATCTTTTGCAAGTGTATTCAACGTTTCCAAAACGGTTCCTAACGGAACTCCTTCGGCTGGATTAAACGAAATCCCTACTGCTGGTAAGCCGTTGATGTGATTGACCGTAAGAGGCCCTACATCATCTACAACTTGTACAATTTCTGACATGGGGACGAGTGCCCCTGTTTGCGAGCGCACATAGAGCTGCGAAATCACTGTTGGATCGCGATAAAAAGCAGGTAGCGTTTCAATCATCACGTTATACTGATTGATGTCGCCATTGATCTGAGAAATTTTATTATCTGAATAGGCATAGGTAAGGAAGTTCTCAATATCGGTTGCGCTAATATTGAAATTCGAGGCTTTATCGCGCAAAATCTTCAAAGACCATTGCGGCTGACCAATTCTTAAATCGGAAGAAACTTGCGAAAAGTGCGGATTTGCCCGAACTTTGGAAAGCAATTGAGGAGCAAAACCATACAATGCATCTTGATCGATACTTGTTAAAGAATACTGATAGTTTGCTTGCGCCGTTGTTCCAACCTGCAAATTGATCAATGGGATGGGAGACAGATAAATATTCACACCAGGTAATTCTTTCAATTTTGTAGTCAGCTCTCGTATCACATCTTTCATGGGAAGGCGATCTGCATAAGGTTTTAATTGCAGAAACAAAAGCCCCTCATTCGGATTTGTATAGGAACTAACGGAAATAATCGAATGGACATTCGGATCATCAATGACAATTTTGTTGATTTGCTGATGGTATTCGTCCATTAAATAGGGCGAAGTTCCATCTCGTGCCAAGGTAAAACCTTGGATAAAACCAATATCATCATCAGGTAAAAATTCCGTGGGAATCTGGGTATACAGAAGTGCTGAACAGATGACGCTTAAAAACCCCACTCCAATCATTGTTATTCGGTGGTTCATCGCCCACAAAAGACAGGGTTCGTAAATTCTCTTTAGACGTTCAATTAATCGATCGGAAAATTTCTCCATCCAAGTCCGTTTGTCTTTGTCGTAGGGCTTGACAAACCGGCTAGAAAGCATAGGTGTCAGTGTTAAGGCCACAAAACCAGAGATAAATACCACCGTAACAATCGTCACGGCAAACTCACGGAATAGGCGTCCGACTACCCCCGCCATAAATAGCATCGGAATAAAGGCAGCGATGAGGCAGAGAGTCATACTTAAAACAGTGGTGCTGATCTCTCTTGATCCATCGATCGCAGCTTTAAAAGGATCTTCTCCCATCTGCACGTGGCGTACGTTATTCTCTAAAACGACAATCGCATCATCGACCAAAAAGCCCATAGCCAGTGTAATCGCGAGAAGAGAGAGAAGATCGACGCTAAATCCATAGAGCAGCATCATGGCAAAAGTGCCGAAGATTGCGATGGGTAGCGCCACCGATGGGATAATGGTATTGAGCGCTTTTCCTAAAAAGAGATAAATGATCCCCACAACGAGAATAAGGGCGAGGATAAGAGTGTATTGAACATCATCGACCCCTTCGATGATTGAAACCGACTGATCGTATAATTTGAGAATTTTTAACGAATCGGGAATCTGCGGCTTCATTTTTTCTAATAGCTGTTCGATATCCTCCACGATTTGGACGGTATTCGAGCCGGGAAGTCTTTGAATCGCCAAAATGATACAGGGATTCGTCGCTTCTTTCGTAACGTATTTATGAAAAAATTTATCATTTTGAACGCTATCTAAAGAGCGACCTACATCGCGGATTTTAACCAGCGTCCCATCGTTATTTTTAATCACCAATTCTGCATATGGATCCGCCGTAAACAATTGCCCATCGGCATCTACCGTGTAGTTTTCTGTAGGACCCCATAAAGTTCCCAGCGGAAGATCGACGTTCCCTCTTCTGATCACAGCAGTGACTTGATCAATCCCGATATTTTTTGCCGCTAATTTACCTGGATCTACCTGAACCCGAACAGCAAAGGGGGAACCATAAGTAAGAACTTGCGCTACGCCCTCAATCATTGAGAGTCGCTTGCCGATATACGTATTCCCATAATCGTACAAAGTCCCCTCAGTCATATTATCTGAGTAGAGAATGTAGTATAAAATCGGAGTAGCTGCCGGGTTTACTTTCTGATAGGTGGGGTTATTCGGCAAATCAGAAGGTAAATAGGGTTGTGCACGGCTAATCGCCGCTTGTACATCAGTCGAAGCTGAGTCGATATCGCGATTGAGGTCAAATTGCAATACGATCGTTGATGAGCCTGTATTGCTCGTTGAAAAGAGAGTTTTAAGCCCCTCAATCGTCATGAATTGTTGCTCTAAAGGAGTTGCAACAGAATTGGCCATCGTGTCAGGACTTGCGCCTGGATAACTGACATCGACTACGATTGTCGGCATATCGACATTTGGGAGATCGCTGACAGGTAGGGCCTTGTAAGCTAAAATCCCGAAAACCAAAATACTCGCCATCACCAGCAAAGTCATGACCGGTCGGCGAATGAATGGTTCTGATAGATTCATTTCTGCCCTTTAATAGAAACCTTTGCACCCGAATACAGATTGATCAAGCCATCTGTCGCGATTCTTTCTCCCCCCTGCAATCCTGAGAGAACAATGACCGTATCCTCTTGTCGCTGACCGAGCTTAACCGCTTTTTGTTCCACAACGCCGCTGTCATTAACCACAAAAACCATGGGACCATTGAGCGTCATTTGAACAGCGAAATGGGGAATAACAACCGCATTTTTCTGCGTGTGCAGAAGCAGCCGCGCCCGCACAAATTGTCCTGGCCACAGCTCGCGATTTTTATTCTCGAAAATTCCCCGAATTTTGATCATACCCGTCTCTTCGTCGACCATATTGTCCACCATATAGAGAGAGCCTTCAAAGACCTCGTCTTTAAAACTCTCGTAAGCAGCCAATACTTTTAAAGGTACATCCCCAGTCCGCCCATACTTTTGAACAAGAGGTAACTGATTTTCTGGGATTGAAAATGTGACATAGATGGGAGCCATCTGATTGAGCGTAACAAGCGTTTGATCGCCCGCTGTAACCAAATTCCCGTAATCGACCTGTAAAATCCCCACCATTCCATCGATTGGAGCATATATCCAACAGTAATCCAGATTGATTGCTGCGCTATCGACCGCTGCCTGGTTTTGTTGGACCGTTCCCGTATTCGTAGCGAAATTAGACTGGAGTGTTTCGTAATCGATCTGAGAATAATATTCGTCATTCGCTAAAGCTTTATATCGCTTGACCCTCTCTTCTGAAATCGCAAGATTCGCCAATGTACCCTCTAGCGTACCTTGCGCTTGCTTGAGCGCAGCTTCATAGGGTTTCGGATCAATCGTAAAAAGCAAATCGCCCGCTTTAACTTCTTGACCCTGTTTGAAATATACTCCCGTCAACTCCCCCTCAATACGAGAACGAACATGGATCGTAGTCACCGAGTCGACGTGTCCTAACCCTTCCAGAAAAATAGGCACATCTTTTACTTCAGCGACTGCAATTCGCACCGCCACAGGTGTTGCTTGGGAGGGTGGAGCCTTTTTCGAGCAACCAAACAAGAATAAAAGACTTAAGAGGACTGCTGTTTGTCGCATGGACACTCCTGTGGAGTAGTGGGAGGGCTACAAAGCGATCCGGTTGCGTAAGCAACTGCGGCCAGAGCAGTAAACCACTCTTTTTGAGAATAAGCTTTTTTCGATCGCGCGTCAGCCAACGAACTTTGGGCAGACATCACATCGAGAATCGTCGCAGTCCCAGCCTTATAACTGGATAGCGCGATCTTATATTCCATTTCGGCCGATTTTAAATATTCTGACGAGTCGCTTAAATTCTGAGCTGCCGTTTTTACGCTCATATGCGCCGTTGTGACATTCTGAATGATCGCAAGTTCTGTCTGCATCAATTGCGCTTTAGATTGATCGAGATTCGCCTCTGCCGTCCGAATTCCGTTCTTATAGTAAAACCCTTGGAAAAGAGGAAACGTCATTCCCAAAATCCCTTCCCAATGGAAGTGTTTCTCCTCCGCTCCCCCTTGAAACCAGTAGTGACCAAAACTCAAATCGGTGACGATTTGGGGTAAGACAGCTCGTTTGGCATTCAATAAAGAGGCCTCTTTCGAACGAACAGAAGCCTGGGCTGCCTGAAAATCTTGTCTCTGCTCTTGCGCTCTCGCTACGAGTAAATCGACGCTCTCCAACATCGGATCAGCGACGATTTCTTCAGGCATGGGCTGAACTTTAAACGACAAGTTCGCTGGCAAACCAATATCGACAGAAAGTTGAGCATACGAATTTTCTACCAGTTGCTTTTGCGTCGTGTAGTTGATCTTCGCCTGTAAAAATTGAGTTCTTGCCTGAGCCACATCACCCAAGGCGGCCAAACCCAACGCAAATTTCTGATTGGCCGCATCGAGCGAGGTCTGTGCATTTTCTAAATTCGCCTGTTTTGCTTCCAGTTGAGCCATCTGATACAAGTAGTCATAGTAGTCATCCATAACCGCCTGCATCACCGTTTGAATATTCTGGTTATGGCTGAAATCGGCATAATACAAAGCTTCTCTTGCAGCCAAAGCCGCAGAACTTCTCTGGCCGAAGTCAAATAAGGTATAAGATAAGGTGAAATCAGGGCCTGCCTGCGTATAGTAATATAAGGTGGGCTGCAAGGGGCTAATGAACGTCCCTTGGTTCCTATAATAGCTGGCATTTACCTGAACGGATGGATAGAACTCGCTTAAACTCTGGCCATACTGACCTGCGGAAGCCCTCGCCTGTGCCCACGTCTGCTTAGTTGAGGGATTATTTTGCAGAGCGATATCCAACAACTCAGCTAAATTTAAAGCAGCCGTTTCAAAAGTG
Source organism: Chlamydiota bacterium (assembly GCA_048498835.1). Lineage (GTDB taxonomy): Bacteria > Chlamydiota > Chlamydiia > Chlamydiales > SM23-39 > CAITMJ01. Next base: position 9,629 of record JBEHXF010000026.1, read on the forward strand.
GGAGGTAAAACAGTTTGACAATACTTTGCGGAAACTAAACTATTTCCGCGCATCGGAGTCCAAGAAGAATAGGGAGTCGTTGGCGCCAAAGCCCAAGGATCGATGGCTTCGCGGGCGCATCCAACCAATAAAATGGATGGAATTAGAAAAATCCAACGGTTCATCTATTAACAGGCCCTTTTAAGCAGTCAATAGATCACAACTTTTTTTACCGCAAGAACCAAATCAGAAAATCAACTTTCAAATAAACCTAAAAATATACTCAAGTGGATTTAAAAATTGGAATCTGGACAAGGAGGCTCCTTTATTTTTTTGGCTGGAGCGAGGGGCAGTGTCCTTGACACGACCCGAAGTGAAGACAAGAAAATAAAGGTAAAGCCGACGCTGGCCAATTTCCAATTTTTGAATCAACTTGAGTATAAAAGATCCGCCGAAAGGGGCCTGTCACATGCTCAGTCAACCGTGTTTGTTACACGTGGGGCCGCTTCCCAGGCGAGGCACGAGGGCCTAGGCCCGGCGTTGTGGCCCTGAACTGAAAGCTTGTAGTTGAAGGGCATCCAGTGTCCAGGGTATCCCTTACAGCAGAGACGAGACATTCTCTCTTAAATGGACATTTATCAAAATGAAAAATTAAGCGTCGGGCAACCCAATTACGTCGCGCAAAGCTTGCTTTGTCGCTTCACGGCCAATAAGCGCTAACGATTCAGTTAAAGGGATTTTTTTAGGACAGACTTTTACACAGTTTTGGGCGTTACCACAGCCAGCAATCCCCCCTTCATCAAGGACTTCGCGTAATCTCTCTGGTTTTTGGAGGGATCCAACCGGATTGGAGTTGAAGAGGCGCACCTGCGACATGGCGGCGGGGCCCATGAAAGGAGACTGGCTATTGACTTGGGGACAACTTTCGCTGCAGCAACCGCAAGTCATACAAGTGGATAGAACATACAGAGCTTCTTGCACTTCAGGCGCGACTTTTGGTCCTTTTTCTTTAGAATCCCAAGTCCCATCGACTGTGACCCAGGCCTTCACCTTTTTCAACGCTTCGAACATTTGGGTACGGTCGACGACAAGATCGCGTATCAAGGGAAATTTTGTAAATGGAGCTAACGTGATGACAGTCGATCCGGTCTCACGAATCAGGCGATCGATGAGAGCTGTGCACGATTGTCGCGGACGCCCATTGACCAACATCGAACAAGATCCACACACCTCTTCCAAACATCCTGCTTCCCAAGCAACCGGGGTGGTCTTCTCCCCTTTCTTATTCAGCGGATTTTTTTGAATCTCCATCAAAGCTGAAATAACATTGGTTCCACTTTGCAGGGGCAATTCAAATTCTTCCCAGTATTGCTTTTCAGGTGTTCCACGCAGAACTCGCAAGGTAAATGTTTTGTCCATATTAAAGGGGCAGTTGGATGTTTGCAGGAACGTTTTTCAAAGTTGGTTTCACTTTTTTAGCATGAGTATAATCTCTCTTTATCGGATCGAGGTGGCGCAAGTCAACTGGTTCATAGGAAATCACCGGCTCATCCTTGGCATATTGAGCAATGGTAGTCTTCAACCAATGTTCATCATCTCTTTGAGGAAATTCTGGTTTATAATGCGCGCCTCGAAATTCATTGCGAAGCAAAGCCCCTTTTGTAATCACCAAAGCGAGCTCTAACATCGCTTCAAATTGATTTGCAAATACATAGGTCTGATTGAGCAAATGTCCCTTGTCACCCAGCGTGATCTTTTTAAAGCGCTCGCGGAGCTCTTTGATTTTCTCCATCGTTTTTTGAAGATCGGGATTGTCTCGTTTAACTGTGACATATTGAACCATCCATTCAGACAGCTCATCATGCAATTGATGCACATTCTCTGATCCGCTTCTTGCAAACAATTCTTGTTTGCGAGCCTCTTCTGCCGCTAATGCCTCTTTAAAAATGGAATCCTTAATGTGGTGATGTCTCTGCTCTAATTGATCGATATAGCGAGGTACTTCTACTCCAGCGATGAGCCCACCAAAAATACAAGAAAGGAGAGAATTGGCCCCTAACCGATTCGCGCCGTGATAGAGATAATCCGATTCCCCTACATTGAAACAACCTTTCAAATTGGTCATTTGACGAAACCGAGTCCACCGATCCGGATCATCTGCCGCAGGCCAATCGACCCACGCCCCTCCCATGGAATAATGGACAGCAGGGAAAATTTTCATCGGCTTTCTACGCGGATCATCTCCAGTAAATTTCTGATAGATTTCTAGTACTGCATCGAGTTTTTGCTGTTTTTCTGGCGGAAGATGAGACACATCGAGATAGACCTGCATCTTTCCATCTACTCCGAGACCCATTTCGCAAATTCGGAGCACTTCTCTTGCGCCAATATCTCGGGGAACTAAATTGCCAAATGCAGGATACATTTCCTCTAAGAAATACCAAGGCTCGCCCGTCTTACCACAAGATCGCATCGACCGATCGGGAAATTCAATTTTTTTAGAGGAATCGCCATACACCCATACTCTTCCTCCTTCGCCTCTCGATGATTCAGAAATAAGGCGCATCTTATCCGATCCAGGTATGGCTGTTGGGTGAATCTGGATGAATTCTCCATTGGCATACTTCATCCCCTGCATATACAAACGCCCATTGGCAGCGCCCGTGCAGAAAGTAGACATGGTCGATTTTTTATAAATCACACCCAAACCACCTGTTGCGATCACAACAGCGTCGCCTCGGACTACATGAAGCTGCAAGTTGTACAGATCTTGCATGATGATGCCACGCGCAATTCCCTCTTCATCTAAAATCAAGCGCAAAAATTCATGATTTTCAAATTTTTGCACTCTTCCTTCCGCTTCATAACGACGAACCTGTTCATCGAGTGAATAGAGAAGTTGCTGACCCGTTGAAGCTCCACAGAAAGCGGTTCGATTATATAAGGTGCCACCAAACCTGCGAAAGTCGATATTTCCTTCCATTGTTCGATTAAAAGGACACCCCATTCGATCCAGCATCCGCAAAATTCCAGGACCTGCAAGACACATCTCTAAAATGGGGGGTTGATTAGCGAGAAAATCTCCACCTTTAATCGTATCGTACGCATGGATCAAAGGAGAATCGTCTTCCCCTTTTAAATTGACTGCGATATTGATCCCGCCCTGAGCACAGACAGAATGAGATCGTCTCACCTTGGTCAGTGAAACGAGTTTTACATGACACCCTTTTTCAGCGAGTTTCATCGCCGCGGCAAGTCCCGCCAACCCCCCGCCGACAACAACTACCTCTCTACCCATAGTAGCTGCCCCAAATCGCTGCAAGACCGAGGAACGTCAAAACTCCAATTCCAATCACACTCACGGGAATCATCGCCCGTTGCGACCGATAAGAAAGGATCGCTCCCCACGTGATTAAAAAAGTCCAAAAGCCATTTGCCGCATGATACGCTGCAGCCAGGACGAATATCGTATAAAGCGCTACCATCAAAGGGGATTTGAATGTGTCGCGCACCATCAGTAACATCGCCGTTCCAGGAGAATCGGCAACAGCACGAACTTTTTCTCCCGCTGTCATTAATTGGACATTCCATCGAGAAGCAAGCGGAACTAGCTTCTCATCCGGCAATACCACCACACTCCACTGTTCTTCTGATACTCGTTTTGGCTGATCGATGAAACGCATCTGCACTACGTGACCTATGATGCCAAAAAGTAAAATCCAAGAAGTCAGTCTTTGCAAAGTAAAAGCGCGATTGCGCTCATAAGTCATGGCCGGTTTTGAGCCATTTGTCTCATTGGAATTGAGCCTGGCTTGCATCGCTCTTTGAACTCCCCAAACACCGTGAATCACAAGAGGCAGACCAATGAGTGTAACTTCGACAAAATGCAAATACGGAAGTGATTCGAGACTATTGACCATGCGGACAAAACCCGCACCACTCTCTCCGAGCCAAAGAGCTGCTTGCGAATTGGTCACCAAATGCAAAAAAAGATAGAGAACAAGCCAAAGACCGGTCAACGAATGGACGCGGCGCCAAATAAAGGAAGTGGAGATTTTCTTTGCTTCAACCGACATAAGATATTTTTTAAACCAAATCGATCAATTTGACAATTGAAAAACTCTCCTCCCATTTTCCCAGGTGCTCTTGGCGACTTGCTCCAATGAAATTCCTCGCACTTCTGCAATACATTTCGCCGTTTCAACAATAAAGCCAGGTTCATTCGTGCGACCTCGTTTGCTCTGTGGCGCTAAAAAAGGAGCGTCCGTTTCAATTAAAATCTGATCCAGTGGTGCAGCTTTTGCCACCTCTCTTAAACTATCGCTCTTCTTATAGGTGACAATCCCACTGAGAGAAAGATACCATCCTCTTTTCCAAACTTCTTCTGCCTCAGGAACTGTGCCTGTGAAACAGTGTAAAATCGCCGGGGCGCCTTCAGGATAATGATCATCGACGATCGCAAACAAATCGGCAAACGCTTCTCTACAATGAAAAATGACAGGAAGATGAACCTCCGCCGCAAGCTTCAAATACTTTTTCAGAAATTTTTTCTGAATTTCGCGATTCGAATGTTCATAGTGATAGTCGAGTCCCGTTTCTCCCACCGCAACTAACAACTGCGAGCGAGCCGCTTCTTCAAAAACGGGAAAATCTGCCTCTCCCTCTTTTTCTACATCATGAGGAGTTGTCGCGCCCGCATGGACGAGCTGCAAATATCTCTGTCCGAGCTTAAGCCCTTCCGTTAAAGTGGTCCTATCGGTGCAAATATTCACTACACGATCAACCCCAACAATCGCTGCTCTTTCCATTACCCCTGTAATATTTGGCAACATCTCCGCAGAAGAGAGATGAGAATGGGAATCAAAGAAATGCATGTTCTAACTCTTTTGCAATGATTGCTTTTCGATCCACTCGAATCAAATTTGGATAATTCTTCTCGACCACTACTTTTAAAGGATCGAAATAGGCCTCAACCGGCTCAAAAGGAGCTGCATTCAATTCATCGAGCCATTGCAGCCAATCTCTTTGATCTCTCTTGCCCCATGTCGCTGCCTTTTTCGCTCGCTCCTCTTCCGATCTCACCCAACTATAATGATGCATCATCGGCTTTCCGTTGAGACCCACCACTTGCATTCTCTTTTTTCCTTCTAATGCCTGGTACATCCCATACCTCTCGTTGGGATTGAGGATCTGATGCGGTGTAAGAGCATCTTTTCGAATCAAAAGAGCGCATTGCTGCAATTCCTCTTTCCGATCTTGCGCTCTTAAACCATAGGTATAAGCGGAAAACCAATATCCAGACACCTTCGGATCCAATTCCTGTTCCAGCCATTCAGCAAATCGATCCCCCTCCAAAATCTCATCCGCATCTAAGAAAAGAACCCATTCTATCTCAGGTCTAACGAAAAACCGCCCTACGTAGCGCGATGTGGAATGCCAACAATTAATCCAATCGTCATCGCCTGGGAAACTGTGAATAAAAGGACTGTAAAGCTGTTTTACATGATAGGCGAACTCCACAAAGGTGCAGCCTAAATTCTCCCTCAAACTTCTGTCGATCAGAACTTTATCTTCTTCCTCACCATTAAAAAAACGATCTGCATAAGGGATGATGATCTGACTTGAAAATCGTCTCAGCTCCTGAACACTCCGATTCAAGAAACGGTAGTCGTTGCTGCAGTAATGTAAAAGGGTGGCCACTTTAAACAAGCGATTCCCACTCCAATTCCAAACGCATATAATCTTTTCTCTTCAAACGAATTACATTTGGAAAAGAAGCTCTCGGCAATGGCTTCGATGGCCATTCCACACGGAGAGGATCAAAAAAGGGATTTTCAATTGTCTCAAATTCCATTGATTCACTGTATAGATCCCGATCTTCTAATCGATTCCACTCCTGATCCAAACGATGTCCCCAGGACTGGATCTTCTTCAGAAATTCCTCTTCAGAGCGAACCCAACTATAGTGATGCATCAAAGGCATGCCATCCACCCCTCTCATCTCATCTTCTTTAACACCATCAATCTGTTTCAATAAAGCATATCGCTCATCTGGATGATAGAAGAAATGGGGTCTTAGAGCTTCCCTGCGAACCAATAGAGAAAGCACCTGAAGTTTTTTTGCCCGAATATGAGCTTTTCGACCATACGCATAACCGGTCATCCGAACTGCTTGATAAGGATCGAAATGGCCTGCATCGAGCGACTCTTTCATCCTTTTTCCTTCGAAAATTTCATCGACATCAGAAAAAAGGACCCACTCATTTGTTGGGTCCACATGAAAAAATCCGATCAGCCTGGCAAAATTATGCCACAATCGACTCCACGTATCATCCGTTGGCTTCACAGCTAGATAACTCGGATAAAGTTCTTGGTTTGAATAGGGAAATTCGATAAAGGTACAATCGGGATGCTGCTGGTAAGCCACTCGCAGCAAGTCTTTATTCTCTTCCGTTCCATTAAAAAAGTGATCCGATACGGGAATCACAATTTGATGAGCAAACTCTTTCGCCTCTTCAATCCATCGATTCAGAAAACGGATATCATTGGTACAAAAAGAGAGAACAGCAGCAACAGTCATAGCAACATCTCCATCTCTTTTTTCCTTACAGCTCTAACATTAATTCTCTGCACATTTGCACCAGCGCCCACTCCATTCAATCGCTTCACCTGTAGCGGATCGAAAAAAGGTGAATCGATCGATTCAAACTGGTAGGGCTGAAAAAATAATCCACTCAAATCCCCTCCAAAGGCCCGATCGACTGCCTCCGCCCAATTTTTCTCCTTCGAATGCCCCCAACTCTCCGCCTTCATCAAGCACTCTTCTTTCGTTCTAACCCAAGAATAATGATGAAAAAATGGCCTTTGAACCAGAACAAAATCTTTTTTTTCGCCGATCATGCTCCGATAGGTTCCCAGACGCTCTAAATCGTTCAACAACAGCAAAGGGGCCAAAGCTTTTCTTTGAACGAGAAGAGCCGCCCCCATCACCTCTTTCGCCCTCTCTCTCGCAGTGAGCCCATACTGATAGCAAGCAAAGCGAAGAGCTACAAAATCAAAGTGCTCTCCTTTTTGGAGCCATTTGTTTAACCGCTCACCTTCGGCAATCTCATCACTGTCGAGAAAAAATAGCCAAGGCTCTTGAGTAAAGTAATAGCCGATGTACCTCGCTGTCGCTGCCCAATAGATCGGCCAATCGGGATCAGCCGGGCCAATTCGGTGATAGGGCGAATAAATCTTCTCAGGATCGTAGGCAAATTCAATAAAATCGATTTCAGGATAAAGCGTATAAGTTTCTTCCAAACGAGCTCGATTTTCTCCTTGACCATTGAAAAAATGGTCGCAGACAACAACGAGAATTCGCTGAGCGAATTCTTTCGCCTCTTGAATACATTTTCCAAGAAAGCGAAAATCGTTACTACAATAACTGATGATAGCGGCGATTGGCTCCATGGAATTCCTTGACATTAAGCTTCTATCTAGACTATCCCTTCTGATAGAAAGGTGCAATGAACCTCAACATAGCTGCTAATCCTTTTATCACCGCTTACGTCCAATCCGATTGGTTTGGACAAGTGATTTTTTGGGGTCTGTTCACCACCTCGGCCCTCTGCTGGATCGTCATCCTCTATAAAGGATGGGAACTCTGGACTGTCCGTAAACTCTCCTCCCAATTTATGGATCTCTTTAGCGAGAAAAAAAACGACCCGCTCAATCTACAGTTCACCCGCCCTTCCTGGGGACGCATCGCTGAAGTACCTCACCCGCTCTTTGAAATTTACCGCTCCGTCAAACAGCAAACCCTCCATATCATCAACCGAAATCAAGGCTCCCAGCTCTCTCCGCCCGACCTCGAAATCATCGAATCCCAAGTCTCTCTGGCTATCTCCTCAGCCTCTAAAAAGCTCGATAAACACCTCTTTATCCTCTCCACTATTGTCACATTGGCCCCCTTTCTCGGCCTACTCGGAACTGTTTGGGGGATCCTCCTCACGTTCGCCCAGCTGCAATCGGGGTTCCAAGCCAACAATGCTGCGATGCTCTCCGGTCTTTCCATGGCGCTCGCTACCACCGTTATCGGCCTCGTCGTCGCCATCCCTGCCCTCATCGGATTTAACTACCTCAAAAACGCTGGCCGAGAAACCCGCCGCGATATGGAAGAGTTTTCCCACGCTTTGATGACCTCCATCGAGCTCCAATATCGAAAGGGCTAACTCATGAGACGGCGCCGCTGGGAAACGGAAGATGAATTACCCGATGAGCCTCTCATCAATCTCACCCCGCTCATCGACGTTGTTTTCGTCGTTCTCATCTCCTTCATGCTCATCGCTCCAATTCTCGACATCGATGTGGTCGACCTCGCCTTTAGCAACACTGAAAAGAAAAAGGATGCGATGCCTCCCGAACAGTCGCCTCTCTCTATCATCGTCAAAGCAGATAACACCATTTGGACAGGTGGGCGCCGCGTCAATCTCACCGAACTTGAAAAAATCCTCCTTCAACAAAAAAAGCTCTATCCCACTCGCATCCCTCAAGTGATCCACGATAAACAAGCTACATTTGGCACCTATCAGACAGTAAAAAATACGCTGGAAAAATGTGGTTTTGATCAAATGGAAATACTGTTGAAACCCGGATGAAATGGTTCGACGCGCTCACACGTGGCAAACAGATTGCTGTCAGCGTCCTCTTTGCCCACTTCCTTATCCTCGCTGTCCTAGCGGCCGATTCCTGGGTCACTTCTAAACCGATCCAACATAAAAAGATCGCTGTTAAAACTGTCCGCTTTGCCTCGCCATCTCCCGCAACAAAAACAATTACAAAGGCATCAACTCCTACTTCGAGCTCAAAAAAGAAAGAAGTCGCATCAAACAAGCCCAGCGCAAAAAAGCAATCCAAAGCTCCAGTCAAATCCAACGGTTCTATTGCGACGAAAACACCCACCTCATCACCCAAACAAGAACTCGTTGCAGAAATTGAGCAATGTTTACAGACGCTCACCACGATCGAAAAACCTCATTCAAAAACGACTTTAGAAGTTCCAACCTTTAACCAAGTCATTCAGTTCGAAACGGAATCAACAGAGCCAACCCCAACAGAACAGATCGCCCTCTTTCTTCAAGAACAATTGCAACTGCCCGATTTTGGCGAAGTAAAAGCAGAACTGAAAATCGATCGATTCGGCCACCTCATCAGTTGCAAAATCGTCGATTCAAAAAGCGTTAAAAATGCAGAATTTCTTAAAAAGCGATTGCCTGAGGTGCAGTTTCCATGTTTAAATGAAACTGCATCACTTACGATCGTGTTCCGCAATGAAATTTAAAATTCTATTCTTTCTTCTCCCCCTCTTGCTCTCTTCAGAAGAGATCGAAGTTCGTCTTAAAACCGCCGCCGATTTAAAGCCGATTTATCTCACTCCTGTGAAGACCGATCCGAGCCAATTCGACTGGCGCTATTTTGAAGATCTTCGCTCCGTATTAGCCTTTGATCTAAATCAGGGTGGATTTGCCACAGTTATGTCAGGTCGCGAAGAGTGGGAAAAAACAATCCATTATCCCGATCCTAAACTAGATTTTGATCTTTCAGTCTGGCGGAGAGAAAAAATCCCCTATGTTCTCACCATTACAGTGATGAAAAATTCGCTTCAAATCACCGCCTTTAATATCGAAAAAGGGACATCCAAACGCTACCCAGAATTCACTCTTACCGGCAGGCTAGAAACAGATCGAAAACCGCTGCATAAACTCGCCGACCAAATCCACAAAGATCTCTTTGGAGTAGAGGGAATCGCTTCTCTCAGACTGATCTTTTCGCAAAGATCTCAAGGCTCTGATCGCCACTCCGAAATCTGGATTTCCGACAGTGATGGCGTCAACGCGAGACAGGTGACCAAAGAGACCACTGATTGCCTCACTCCCGCTTTCTTTCCTCACACGGCAGGAGTGGCAAACCCCACCTTCTTCTACGTCTCATATGGACAGGGACAATCAAAAATCTACCGCTCTTCCCTCCTTGCAGAAAAACCAACACCAGTTGTTGAACTACGCGGTAGCCAAGTACTGCCAGCCCTCAATCAAAAAGGGACACAAATGGCATTCATCGCTGACGCCGCCGGGCGTCCCGATCTCTTCATCCAAAGTTTTGATGCGGCTGGAATGCCACTAGGAAAATCGCGGCAGCTATTCACGAGCCCACGCGCTACACAAGCATCCCCTACTTACAGTCCCGACGGGAAAAAAATCGCCTTTGTTTCTGATAAAGATGGGCCACCACGCATCTATCAAATCGACGTTCTGTCACCTACAGACACAAAAAAAGTTCGGCCGAAACTTCTCACGACAAGAAATCGCGAAAACACATCCCCTTCGTGGTCGCCCGATGGAAAAAAGTTAGCCTATAGTGCAAAAATCGATGGCGTTCGACAAATCTGGCTCTATGATTTCGAAACGGAAGAAGAGATCGCCCTCACAACAGGTCCGGAAAATAAAGAAAATCCCACTTGGGCACCGGACAGTCTACACATCGTATACAATACCGATAATGAGGAAGATGGAGAATTATTCCTCATTGATTTAAATCGAAAAGAACCGATTCAAATCAGCAAAGGAACAGGTCAAAAAAGATTTCCGTCGTTTGAAACGCGTTAATGCATTAAATTGGAAGGTAGAAGAGGTAGGATACTATGAGATCGTTCGTTCATCTTGTCACCATTGCTGTACTTGTTCTCGCCACATCATGCTGTCGCTCGAGTGGACAAACTTGGGAAGATGTTAAAACAGCTGGCCGATACATGTCTCGCGGCGTTGACGCCGTATGGGGAAAAGATTACGAATCGCGTATGCTCACTTCCGATGAAGAATTCATCGGTCCTTATGACGGAGAGTTCATCCCCCTCAGTGATGCCGATCTGAAAAATGCGCTCGCTGCTGGAGACACAGCTTATCCTCAACCAAAAGGAATCCCCGGACAAAAAGGGATCCCAACTCTCGATCGTTTTTACAATCCCCCCGAAACCATCCGCGATCTTTTTCAATCGCTACACTTTGAAACAGATGAATATGTTCTTCGAGATAAAGCGAGTCTTGAAGCTGTTTCTCAACTCGCCGCTTACCTCAAACAAAATCCAAACGTTCTGATCGTCGTTTCGGGTCACTGCGATGAGCGAGCATCCGCCAGCTACAACATGGCACTTGGAATTCGCAGAGCAAATTATGTACGCGGTCTTCTGGTAAAACATGGGGTCGATCTCAACCGTCTCTATACTGTTTCACGCGGGAAAGAAGATCCGATTGCCACAGGACATACACCCGACGATTGGAAAGTCAATCGCCGTGCAGAATTTAAAATCTACGAACGATGAAAGCACCTGCCCTAGCGCTACTCCTAATTGCATCGGCTTGCTCTCCTGCTAAGAGCTCGCCAAACGATGAGAAGCACCAACTCGAGCTCACGCTCCACGCAGTGCAAACAAATCTCGATGATCTACGGCACGATATCAATTGCTTTCAAACAGAACTTCAAATCTTGGATGGGCGGATCAAATACAATGAAAACGCCCTCGCCGCACTAAAAACGCAAGATTTGGAAAAACAACAAGCGCGCCTCGAACAGCTCAATCAGCAAATCCAATCATTTGAAAAACGATGGTTGGCTCATGAAAAAAGCCGTGATCACGCCTCTTCTGAACTCAATCACTTAACCGCTCACGCGCAAGAAACCAGCGCAGCTCTCTCCCAATTCAAACAGCGGATTGAAGAACTAGAAGATCAACTTGTCTCAGGTCAGCGCCGTTTTGAAGAACTCGGTAAGTTGAAAGGAAACATTGAGAATCTAGCCAAATCGCTACGAAATTCTGAATCGTTTAAAATCTATAAAGTAAAAGCGGGCGATTCTTTAGAAAAAATCGCAAAAGCCCATCGAACTGCCGTCGAAAAAATCAAACGGCTCAACAACCTCGAACAAGATCTCATCGTTGTAGGACAAGAGCTGAAAATTCCCGCTGAGTAAGCCTGTGAGCGAACAACCGATCGGCCTTTTCGATTCTGGAATGGGCGGTCTCACAGTCATGCGAGAATTCGCCGAACTTCTCCCCAACGAAAACCTTCTCTACCTCGGTGACACGGCACGTCTCCCTTACGGCAATAAATCACCCGATGCGATTCGCCGATTTACCCTCGATAACGCCTCTTTTCTTCTCAAACACAACATCAAACTTCTGATCGTTGCCTGCCATACAGCTTGCGCACATGCCTACGATATTCTCCAAGCCTCACTCCCCATTCCCGTCCTTGGCGTGACACAGCCCGGCTACCAACAACTCCTCGCCGCTACGCAATCAAAACGTGTTGCCGTTCTCGGGACCACCAGCACAATCCAATCGGGTGTTTTTCAAACTCTTCTTCGAGCTCACTCTCCTACCATCGAAATCTTTCCCGTTGCTTGCCCTCTCTTTGTTCCCCTGGTTGAAGATGGTCTTCAAGATCATCCAGCCGCTCACCTTCTAGCAGAACATTACCTCGCTCCTCTCCGCTCTCAACAAATCGATAGCGCCTTGCTCGCCTGCACCCACTATCCCCTTCTTCGCAACGCCATTCAAAAGGCGCTTGGCCCCACCGTTCAGCTCATTGAACCGGCCCGCTCTTGCGCTCGGCAAGCTAAAGAACTTCTCATCACAAAAAATTTACTCAATACCAATTCCACACCCTACTACCGTTTCTACGCCTCGGATGATCCTGAAAAATTCCGACATCTCGCTAAAATCTTTTTTCCTCGCCCAATTAATCACGTCTCATTAAGATGCTGAACAATTTCTTGTGAAAAATAAGATTATATGAAAGTATTTAGCGAACCCGCTCCTATGATTAAGAGGTAGAAATGACTCAGAAAAAGCGTATCTTACTAATTGAAGATGAAGAAGATATTGCCGCTCTCATCAAACTCCAGGCAGAACTCTCAGGCTACAAACTCCATATCGAAGTCGATGGCATCAATGGCTACCGCGTCATCGAACGGGAAAAACCGGACCTCGTCATACTCGACATCATGCTTCCCGGCGAAAATGGTCTCGATATCTGCCGAAAAATGAAAGGCAATCCCGAACTGAAAAACATTCCCGTCATTATCCTCTCCGCAAAAGGGGAAGAGCTCGATGTGGTTCTCGGACTCGAACTCGGCGCCGACGACTATGTTCCCAAACCGTTCTCTCCTAAAGTTCTCTTCTCACGCGCTAAAGCAGTTCTTCGCCGTGGCAAAGAACCAGAAAAAGTAGCAAAAGTGGTAAGATACGGCGAATTCACCCTAGAAATTGACCGCTACATTCTCCGCAAAGGGGATAAGATGATCCCACTCACCCTCTCAGAATTTGGCATCCTCCGCCGACTCGTCACCAATCGAGGCAAAGTTCTCACTCGCAACCAGCTCCTCGACGATATCAACAACGACGACGCCTTCATTGTCGATCGCAATATCGACGTTCACATCGCGTCTCTTCGTAAAAAACTCGGACCTACCTTCGACTGGATCGAAACAGTCCGCGGCGTAGGCTACCGCTTCCGCGAAGAAAATGCTCTCGCAGAGCGGTAATCGCACTCTTTACAGGGGCCACGCTCGGCCCCTAATTTAAAAATCGATGATGGACGAGAAGGTACTTCACTCCCTCCATCTTCAACTGACACTGACGACTAAAATCCACATAATCTTTTAGCAATTCGTCTGTAACAGGATCATCCTCGCTTTGCCGCATTTCTCCATCTAAAAATTGGGTAACCATCACTTGCAAATCGGGATCTTTTGCAATTTTCGAATTGAGAGATAGTTGCATGGCTCGCAAGATATTTTGTGGAGTATAAATTTTATCAAAGGTATCCAGAAATTCCTTTCTCGTTGAATGCTCTTTAGTCCTAGAGCCATCTTTGAACCTAGCTCCAGCAGCTCCTATATTTGCATCTTGAAAATGAATGGGAGAGCAGTTTAAGCCAAGCTCCTCGCCAACCACCATTCTTATTCTATTCAACGTATGAGAACTCTGTCTTGTTGCAGTATAAAAAGCTAAAAAGAGATCTTCTTTCACCACTTGCAACAATTGAAGGATAATTTCATCCAGAGTATCAATTTGACCCCTGACTTTTTTGCAGGCCTTTTCTACCGGCGTGTGCCTGCCTGGGGTGCAATGAAGTCCCGCTCGAACAAGATCCTCGAATACCTCTCTAACCATAACTAACGAAGTTTCCGGCTTGCGAAATGCTAACAAAATTTGCTTGATTAAAGGTTTAATATTTTCCTCTTCTTTTTTATATCCTCCATAATTATTGGTGTAAGTTACATAACTCGTCTCTAAAGTCTCTCGCGCCTCTTTCACTGAAACAGGTCCATCTTCATCTACACAAAACTCATCTTCTTCACTTAAAGAATGAGTGCATGCATTAAAATGAGCTAAAAGTTCTAGATAATCGATGGGGGGCTGCGCATTGCTTATAGCCTGCTCAATAACAGGTAAGTCTATGGGCTTAGGAGCGTCATTGATCCTTAACTTATTTACTTTTAACCCTCTGCATATCTCAGCACTGGGTTCTTCCGATAAAACATCCACCGTCTTCCTCTGACTCGCAGAAATAACCGTAGGAAGAGCGGGAGAAAAGCAAGTACAGCCGAAGAACTTTTGAAACATCTCCGCGCATTGAAGGAAAAAACCACTCACTGCATTCCAGACATCTTCTGCTATGTATCTAAGGCCTTCACAGACATCACTTGTAAAATCCAAGATCTCTGTGAAGCAAGAAGTTACGGCGCGGTTAGCTAGGATCATGATTCCTCCCATCGAGAATTAAAAAGGCGAACATCATCGCTCTAACAGCTTGTACAAGTCAAGTCCTAGACAAGAATACTCTTAGAGAGTTATGGAACAGATAGGCGTGGAAAGTTAGACTATCTCGTTTTTCTGGATGGAGAGATGCAATGATGAAATCGGTGTTTTTTCTTTTTATAACCCTCTGCAGCTGTGCGACCAATGCGGGCACGGGAGTGTTAGCAGGCGGAATGATCGGCGCGGGGGCCGGATCGCTTGTCACGGGCGGTGGCGCATGGATCGGCGGACCGATCGGCGTAGTCAGCGGCGCAATCATGGGATACGTTCTCGATGAACAAGATCGCAAAGTGATGGAACGGGCGAGCCCTAGAACCGTCGATCGAATGGATCGAGCCGAACCGCTCACTATCAATGATGTCATTAAACTCAGCCAAAACGGAGTGAGCGACGATGCCATTATCCGTTACATGCAAGATACAAATAGCACTTACAATTTAAGCCAAGCGCAAATGAGACGTCTACAAGATGCCGGAGTGAATCAAACAGTCATCAACTACATGATCGATTCAGGGCGATGAGAACAGAACATTCCGCTGCTGCAAAAACTTTATTGCTTTTAAAAGAAAAAGAGCATAAACGGTATAGGCAGAACGGTGATGCCATGTCCACACAGCTAGACAGCGAAAAGAACTTCCATTTTGATAGCGATTTCTTCCAACAAAAACTCCCCCACCACTATCGGAATATTTTAGCCGAATTTCAAAAGATCTCCCGCTCCTTTGTCCTATTCAACATTCTTTTTATCGCCACTCTTGCGCTAGAAGTCGCCACATTTTTTCTTTTTCTCCCCCTCTTTAGCCAATCCTCTCTTCTCGCACTGGCTCTCGGAGCTCTCTTTTTGACTCTCTTTTCCTATCTCGTTTTACTCTTCTACAATCAAGCCAAAAAACCAGAGCAACACCGCGCCCTCCTCAACCGTTTTCTCACCTCGTGCCGCGCTTCAATCGGGTTACCTCCTGGACTCGCTCAACACCACCTCACTATCGCTGAAACGCTGACCAAACTTTCCTCTTATCTCCAAGATTACGAATGGAAAATTGGCGCCCTTCCTTCCCTTTTCTCCCCTCTCTCTCGCCTTTTTTCCCGCTTCTCCGCCTATTGCTATTGGCATGATGTTTTTCGCTTTAAGCAGCTGCTTCTTTATGCAGCGATTGATGAGCATCTAGAGCAAATCCGTTCTACTCCCACCGATCTCGAAGTACATGCCTCGCTCGCCGGCGCCTATGTAGCCCTTTCCCAAATCTACAAAGAGCCAAAAGAAACCTCCCACCCACGCCAAAGACTCTATCGAAAACAATCAGCTCTATTCGATGAGAAATTCAAAACAGCTGCTAAACTGGCTCTCGAAGAATTCCAAATTTTGAGTCAATATGCGCCGCAAGATCCCTGGGTTCACGAACAACTCGCCTCCGGGTATCGCGATCTAGAACTACATGAAGATGAAATTCGTGAAGTTGAATTTCTTCTCAAACTCAAGTCGAATGACCGAGATATTCTGTTCCGCCTCGGCACCCTCTACTTTCAACAAGGTCTTAATGCTAAAGGGCTTAAGATCTACGAAGAGCTTAAACAAGCTAACTTCAAACGGGCTGAAGAACTCATTTCGATTTACGGTCGCACAGTCAGCGCTGAAAATCAAATCACACCAATTGATATCTAAAATTTCTTTTGCTATCTCTAATATTGAAGAAAAAAAGCTCTGTTTTGCGTTTGTTTTAAGGGATTTGCAAAAAATAGACAAAACCCCCTTTCATAAAAACAGCCGCAGACATAAGCTTATTACCTTCTAAGGGAGGAGTCCTTCACCAGCATGCAAACGGCTTCTAGTCGTTCGCTTTTTAGTCTCTACGTAGCCTACTTCGCTGACTATTTCAGCTGGGGCGCTGCGATCGCATTTTTAGCTATTTATATTTCCACCGATCAAAGCCCTTTCCACCAACTTCTATGGGATCGACAACTCTCTCTCGGCATCGCCGTAGCCTGTTTTCCGCTCGGCGAAGTGATCGGCTCGCCCATTCTCGGAGATCTTTCCGATCTCATCGGTCGCCGCACTGTACTTCTCTGGGGCCTCCTCGGCTCTGTGTTAAGCCTCGGCGTCTGCGTGCTCGGTCTATGGAAAGGTTCATTTAGCATATTCCTCTTAGGACAATTCCTCGCCGGTTTTTTTGCGGGCAAACAAGCCATGGCGCAAGCCGCGATCGCAGAAATCCACACCGGAACAAAAGGTCAAAAACTCGCCTTTCTCTCGGTCCTCGGCGGCGTCGCATGGATCTTGGGTCCCTATTTCGGCAACCTCCTACTCGAAGATCGTTTCGTCCAATACGGCGGCTACATCTGGCCCAGCGTCCTTGCCAGCGCAGTATTTGGTTCTTCGCTTTTGTGCACCTACTTTTTCTTCCAAGATACCTATCAGCCCAATACCGAAAACTTCTCCACCTCGAAATTCATGCGGGGAATTGGCCAGCTCTTCTCCGTCGCCTTCCGCGAAAGACTTTTCTTCTTGCTTCTAATGAACCTACTCGGCTGGTATCTTCTCGTCTTCTCCCTCTCCTACTACCTCATCGAAGAATTCAATTTAACCGAGAGTCAAGTAACCACTTTCAATAACTATCTTGCCCTTTGCTTCACCATCGGAGGGATCCTCGCAACCGTATGGATTCTCCATCGGTTCCGCGCCAGACGAATCCTCTTTTGGACACAGATGGCGGGAGCCTTCGGTCTCTTTTCACTCTTTGGCTCTGAAAAGATGGCGGAACTCTGGATTTACCTCGCCATCCCAGCTCTGACCGAAGCGGTGATCTACCCCGCCTACCAAACCATTCTCTCCGACAACACCAGCACCCAAGCGCAAGGAAAGGTATTCGGCCTAGTTGACGCGAGCAATAGCGCTTGCCAATTCCTCGCCTACGCAATCCTCGGCGCCCTCCCTTCCGACTTTGTCGGCGGATCGATCCTCTTCGCCGCCATCCTTTTCCTCGCCAGCGCCACCTTCATCCCGCTTGCTATGCGCAAACGTTCCCAGGTCACACCTACTGGTACTTAAATAAACCAGACAAAGATTCCCCTTTCCACGTCCGCAAAATCGCTTGGGCCAACAATGGAGCCACAGAGAGTTGCACAATATTCTCTGGCGTATTGCCTCGCAACGGAATGGTATCGGTAACCACCAACTCTTCTAAATCAGAGCTGGCAATTCGCATGCATGCAGGTCCCGACAAAAGAGGGTGAGTAATGCAAGCGAACACCCTTCGGGCTCCATGCTCTTTCAATTCTTTCGCGGCCTGAACCAGCGTCCCAGCAGTATCGCTGCTGCTGTTGCTGGGCAGCGCCAATATGAT
>JBEHXF010000027.1:0-27613 GCA_048498835.1 Chlamydiota bacterium
GTTGTTCGAGTTTGGTGTGGCGACCGAGTTTGTCTTGGGTGTAGCCGAAACCGCAGGAGCCGATGACGGCGCCGGGTTGGAGGATCACGCGGTTGCCGAGGTGACAGCGCTCGCGAATGGTGCAGTGGGCGTGGATGTGGCAGTCAGCACCGAGCTGGGCTTCAGGATAGATTGAGACATGGGAGCGGAGGGTGGTGTTGGCTCCGATGATGACGTTTCGATCGATGACGCAGTGAGGACCGATGGTGACGTTCGGGCCGATTTGGGCAGTTTCATGAATAACGGCGGTCGGGTGAATCGAGGAAAAGCCGGAACGGGTATCGGATGGGAGAAGGAGTTCGGCGATCTTTTGAAAGGCGAGAGAGGGTTGATCGCAGAGGAGAAAATTTTTCCCTTCAGGAAGGGGGGAGAGGGGATCAATGCAGATAGCTCCCGCTTGCGATTTTTTCATCGCTTCGTGGTATCGGGGATTGGCGAGAAAAGAAAGGTCAGAGTGGATCGCCTCATCGAGGGTGTTAATACCTGTGATGAGATGGTTGGGATTGCCGACGAAACGGGCGGCCAGGAGGGCCGCCAGTTCTTGCAACGTAAACGAGCGGCGCATTAGCCTGCTTTGTTTTCTTGCGTTGCTTCGAGGGCGTTTAGCTCTGGAGATTCTGTATTCTCAGAGAGCTTCTTCATTTCGATGTCGTATTTTTTATCCATCTCAGAGATCACCGATTTCGTGAAATCGAGATCGGGGCGGATGTAGAAGCAGGCTTCTTTATTGATTACGTAGTCTAGTTTTTGTTGATCAGCTACGATTTCTGAAGCTTGGGCAATGGTACCGCTCATTTTTTGGACGAGTTGGTATTGAGCGTGCTGGAGGACTTGGTAGAATTGATTTTGGTAGCGGCCGAGGTCTTCTTGTAGAGTTTGAAATTTCATTTTCATCTCTTCTTCGGCTTTAGGAGAGAGGCTGTCGAGGAATTCAGTATCTTCGAATTTAGAAGAGATTTCTCGGAGTTCTTTTTCCGTATCTTCGATCAGCGTGGTCATCTGCTTGCGGATCGCTTCCATATTTTCTTGTTCTTTTTTGCCCACTTTAGATTCGGTGATGCAGGAAGCAAAATTGACGACGCCAATGGCTGCACTTTCCGCTGCGAAGGCTGAGCCAGTCATGCAGAGGAGGGCCAAGAAGGCTGATAATGGACGTTTGTTCATGTTATGACTCCATAATAGGTTAATTCTTTAAAAGGTTCCGCCCATTGAGAAGAAGAAGGGCTGGTTCTTATGTTTTCTGTCAAATTTATTGAAGAGGTAACCCCAACCAACCATGATCGGTGTTCGGTTCCCAATATCGAGGCGGAGGCCGCCGCCGGCTGTCATTCGCGGCTCGCGGTAATCAAATTGGTCGAAGCTGACAACGCCGCAATCCCAGAAGATGAATGCGTCGAGCATGCGGAAAATTTCTTGGTTGTATTCGAGCGAGAGGAGTCCCGAAGTGAGTCCGCCGTAGGGCGTATCGGTGTCTTTATAGGCTCCTGTGCTATTCTGGATAGCGACTACGGGACCGACGAGGAACGGTTTATAACCGCGGATATCTCGGTCGCCACCGAGGAAGAATCGCTCGCTGTAGGGGACGTCTTGCTTATCTGTTTTCCCGATGCGGGCTAAGAATTTAAAGTCGCCGCGCAGCTTGAGTGTTCCTTTGGACCAAAGGGGGAAATAGATTGAATTGAGGTATTGGAATTTAGCGAATTGGTAGTTGCCGCCGATTCCTGCGATTTCCGATTCAAAATAGGAGCGCCAGCCGCGGTGCGGTTTATAGGTGTTATCGACCGAGTCGTAGCTAATATTGCCACTGAAAGCGGAGATGAGCCCTTTTTGATCGAGTTGAGCTTTGACACGGTTGACGGAGGCTTGCGCGATGGCCGAATCATCGAGGGGTTCGATGTGGAGGCTATCGTTCGAATGGCGGAGTCTTTGCCGCATTCCGACGGTCCAGTAGTTGGAGAGGGGGTAGTTTGCCGTGACCGAACCGCCATACGTGATCACTTTGACGTGTTTTTGCAATTTGCTATAGGTCTGGCTCAATTCAACCCCGAGGCGCCAGAGCGAATCATTGACGTAAGGGTTCATCCAGGAGACGAGGATGTTGTTTTGCTTTTTACCTGCGGTTCCTCGGACGTGGAAGTATTCACCGCCGCCGCGAAGAGAAGAGACGTTTCCGCGCATTGCTTGACCGATGTGGGCAATGTGGAAGTTCCGCTCTGTGATATCGAGACCGCCGAATACGTCATCCATCGAGCTAAAGCCCATGAAGAGGCTGATGTTGCCCGTGGTGGTCTCTTCGACTTCGATATAGACGTCGCGGTAGTTGTCGCCGAGTGCTGCGTCGTCGGGGGTGCGGACCGCATACACGTTGACTGTTTTAAAGTAGCCGATCGCCTCGAGGCGCTGCTGGGTCGCTTTGAGTTTGCGCGAGTCGAATGTTTCGCCGGGGACGAGGAGCGATTCACGGAGGATCACGTTGCTCTCGGTAGAGCTATTGCCGAAAATGTGAATCAGGCCAATTTTATATTGCTGACCTTCGTCGATGGTGAAGTCGACGTCGAAGATTGGCTCATTTTCTTTTAGCGCTGTTTCAAATTGGACGCTGGCATCGATGTAGCCTTTTTGGCCATAGACATCTTTGATGTTCTGCGACGTATCTCTCACTTTATCTGGGGAAAAGATGTCGCCAGTGTGTACGAGCGAGCGCTTTAACAGTTCATCGGTTGTAAAGAGAGTATTCCCTTCAACTTTGATGTTCCCAATATGGTATTGAGCGCCTCGATCAGCGGTGATTTCAACGATGAGCTTGCCGCTTTCTGGGTCTTCGGTGAGAGAGACGTCTGCGCGTGCGTCGGCATAACCATTGTTTTGCAGATAAGTGAGGATCATCATCCGGTCTTGCTCGAGCGCTTCATCTCGATAGAGACCATTGCCGGTTAACCAGCTGGTGAGGAAGTTGTACTTTTTCAGGTACATCTGTTCTTCGATATGGCTCTTTTCCGATTTCGTAAATCCATTGAGGACTACTTTTCGGATCATGCCGGGGCGTCCCTCATTGATTTGAATGAGGATATCGACTTGATTGGAACCTTGGACGGGAATCAGGCGGTAATCGATTTGCGATTCAAAATACCCTTTTTTCTGGTAGTACTGCTGGACCTTATTAAAGGCTTGGTTGAATTGCTGGCGGTTGAAAACGGTGCCTGGCTTAATGTCTAATTCGTCTTGGATCGTACCCTTACTGACCCGTTCGTTTCCTTCGATCACGATCTGATGGATAACGGGCTTTGGAACGACATGAATCGTGATGAAAACTTGTCCGTCTCGGAGCGTGATCGATGGATCGACGCGCTCATATTGTTCAGAGAGATTTTTTAAATCGGAGTCAAAAATGAGTTGAGAAAACTCGTCTCCTTCCTTGGTTTTCAAGCGGGAGAGGAGTGGCCTTTCATCGAAAGGAGCGGTTGGATCTGAAGAATCGAGGACGATTTCGATCTTCGATACTTTCTTTTCGTCGTACAGCTCGGCGCCATTGAGTGGTGCTGCGGCAGACGCGAGCAAAAGAGTGAGGAGAAGAGTGGAGCGAATCCAGGGATCTCGTCGTCGTTCTGTCATAGTCGGTCTTCAGTTAGTCCGTTAGATTATAGAAAATGCTTCGCAAAAAAGCAAACGATTAGAGCATTACATGGATTGTCGTCCAGATAACGCTTTAGCGAGCGTGCCGCTATCGATGTATTCTAAATTCGATCCGACGGGCAAACCAAAGGCGAGTCGGCTGATCGAAACAGAATATTTAGATAACTGTTGTTTTAAAAATAAGGCAGTTGCATCTCCTTCGAGTGTTGAGTCAAATGCGAGAATGATTTCTTTGACTTGATGCACTTGAATTCTTTCTTCAATTCGATCCACTCGCAGCGCAGATGTGTGGCGACCATCGAGTGGAGAGAGGAGATGTTCGATTACGTGGTAGAGGCCGCGAAAGGTGCGGGTTTCTTCAATGGCGTAGGCGTCTCGGGGGGAAGAGAGGATGCAGAGTGAGGTGGGGTCGCGAAGGGTTGGATCGCAGAACCGGCAGTGTCCTTCTTGGGTCAGGCAGCCACAGGTCTTGCAATTTAAAATTTTATTTGGCACGGAGGCGAGGAGGGAGCCAAAATCGGCTAAATCGCCTTCTTTCCATTTGAGTAGTTCAAAGGCAAAGCGTTCCGCCGTTCTGGTTCCGACGCCTGGGAGCTTCCTTAAATGGGCGATTAAGGCTTGTAAAGTCTCTGGGTATTTTGGGTTCATGGGTTACAACTTAATCTATTTCAGGACTTTCCTCCAATAGGTATGTAAAATTTTATTAACGGCAAGAAAGGTTCGAGAGGAGCCTTCTCTTTTAAAGGGAATTCGGGTATTCTCAACGGCAAACTTTTAGACACTAAAAAATGAACTATAAAGCTAGGGTCACAGGGACTGGTTGCTACTTGCCCGAACGGGTCTTGACCAATCGCGATTTAGAGCAGATGGTCGAGACAAATGACGAGTGGATCGTCAGCCGTACCGGCATGAAAGAGAGGCGTATCGCTGCTGCGGACGAATTTACCTCGTCGATGGGTATTGAAGCGGCAAAGGCAGCTTTGGCCGATGCGAATCTTCCGGCGGAAGAGGTCGATTTCATTCTCGTTGCAACTCTCACTCCCGACTATTTTTGCCCCAGCACCGCTTGCTTGATTCAGAAAGCCATCGGAGCGAAGCAAGCGGTCGCCCTCGATATTCAAGCTGCCTGCTCCGGTTATCTATTCGCCCTTTCGATCGCTAAAGCCTACGTCGAAACGGGGCTTTATAAAAACGTTCTCGTCATTGCCTCTGAAAAGCTCTCTTCGGTCACAAATTACAAAGATCGCTCCACTTGCATTCTGTTTGGCGACGGGGCATCTGCCTGTGTCGTATCAGCCCAGGGATCGGGTCTTTCTATTGAATCGATTCAGCTCGGGGCTGATGGGGAACAGGCCGATCTTCTCATCATGCCGGGCGGCGGTAGCCGCAATCCAGCGACGGCTGAGACGGTCGCACAAGATCTCCACTACATTAAAATGGCTGGAAACGAAGTTTTCAAACATGCGGTTCGGCGGATGGAAGCGGCTTGCAAAGACTGTCTCGAGCGTTTGAAATTGCAAGAAACCGACATCAGCTGGCTCATCCCTCATCAAGCCAATCTCCGCATCATCGACGCCATTGCAAGACGCTTTGAACACTTACCTCCAGAGCGGATTTACAAGACAGTTCACAAGTATGGAAATACTTCGGCCTCTTCCGTAGGGATCGCCCTCGATGAGATGTTAAAAGCCGAATCGGTTCAAGCTGGCGAGCACATTCTTCTCACCGCATTTGGCGGGGGCTTTACGTGGGGCGCCGCGATTTTAAAAGCGGAAGGAGAGCGGTTCGCATGAAGAAAGTAGCTTTTATTTTCCCAGGTCAAGGGGCCCAGTATCCCGGAATGGGCAAAGATTTTGCTGAACAATTCGCTATCGCCCGCGAGACCTTTGAAGAGGCCGATGATATCTTAGGCGAAAAGCTCTCATCGATTATTTTTGAAGGACCAGAAACAGAACTGACGAAGACGAAATATAGCCAGACGGGCATTTTCGTCACTTCGGTTGCTATTTTGCGTGTCTTGCAGAGCCAAATGCCCGATCTCGTGCCTGTGTTTTGTTCGGGCTTGAGTTTAGGTGAATACACTGCGCTCTACGCTTCAGGTAGACTCTCCTTTAAAGAGACGCTCCTTCTCGTTCGCGAGCGAGCTCGCCTGATGAATGAAGCTTGCGAATGCGAGGCGGGGACGATGGCTGCTGTACTGGGTCTTAGTGGTCCTGACGTGGAAGCGGCTCTTAGCGGCATCGGTGGCGTGTGGGTTGCGAACTACAATTGCCCGGGTCAAATCGTCATCTCTGGTACTAAAGAAGGTGTGGAGGCAGGATCTGCCGCTCTCAAAGCTGCAGGCGCAAAACGGGTATTACCTCTCCAAGTATCTGGTGCTTTTCACAGCGGACTGATGCAAAGTGCGCAAGACCAACTCACTCCTTTTATTCAGGCAGCTTCATTGACAGAAAGTTCGATCGGCTTTGTCATGAATGTGCCAGGTCAGTTTGTAGAAGACCTTTCCGCTATTCGAAAAAATCTCGCTTCTCAGGTGACTCAATCGGTCCGCTGGGAACAGGGGATTCGAGCGATTGAGCAGGCGAAGGTGGATCTCTATGTTGAGATTGGTTGCGGCAAGACGCTCGCAGGCTTAAATCGAAAAATTGGGGTGGCAGCTCCTACGGTTTCGGTCGACAAAATCGCCGATCTAGAAGAGTTGAACCGTCAAATACAAGGACTCACATGCAGCTGCTAAAGGGAAAGTCAGCGCTGGTTACCGGTGGAACAGCTGGAATCGGCAAAGCGATCGCATTGCTCTACGTCCAGCATGGAGCTGATGTTATGATTTGGGGCACCAATCAACAAAGAGCGGACCTGGCGCGCCAAGAATTAGAGGCTGCAAAGATCGATCCGAATCAGAAAATTGACGTCCGTCTCGTCGACGTTGCGAAGACAAAAGAAGTAGATCTCGCCATCCAAGAATTGCTCACAGCTTGGGGCAAAGTAGATATTTTAGTGAATAATGCTGGGATTACTCGCGATAACTTATTGATGAAGATGAGCGAAGAGGATTGGGACCAAGTTCTCGAGATCAATCTCAAATCGGTCTATAATACTTGCCGCTCTCTTTCTCGCCCAATGATGAAGGCTCGGTCTGGTACGATCATCAATATTTCATCGGTGATCGGCTTGACAGGAAATGCAGGTCAGGTAAACTATGCTGCATCCAAATCGGGCATGATTGGGTTTACAAAGTCGCTTGCCAAAGAGTTGGCGAGTCGAAACGTGCGAGCGAACTGCGTAGCGCCCGGCTATATTGAGACCCAAATGACTGAAAGCTTGCCGGCTAATGTGAAAGAGGCAATCCTTTCCAAGATTCCGCTGAGCCGAATCGGAAAACCTTCCGATATTGCTCACGCTGCTCTATTTTTAGCTAGCGATCTGTCGGGCTACATCACTGGACAAGTGCTCACGGTCGACGGCGGAATGGTCATGTAGATTTTTTACCCAAAAAGGAATGTATGACAATACAACAAGAAGTGATTGATATTATCATCGAACAGCTCGGAGTCGATGCTGCAGATGTGACGATGGAAAAGTCTTTCGTCGAAGATTTGAATGCCGATTCTCTAGATCTCACTGAGCTCATCATGACATTTGAAGAGCGTTTCGGTTTCGAGATCTCTGAAGAAGATGCAGAGAAACTCAAGACTGTGGGCGATGTCGTCGCTTACATCGAAAAGCGCAAAGTCAACGCTTAATTCTCCTGTTTTTACTTCAGCCCAGTGGACGCTCTAATCTGAGTTCCACTGGCGCTTTTTTACCTTATCTTCGGTTCAGGTCGGATACTCGGGATTTTCAGAGTAGAAATTCAATAGTGAACGATCGAATTCACAAACTAAATTAATGAAATCGCGCGGTAAATCTTTTGTTTCGGGTTTGACATGGCGCTCTAAGAAAGAAATGATGTTTGTCAAATCTTGCACAACATGGTTTCCTAATATTTTTCGATCTACAAGAGCACAAGAATCATCAAATCGCCGATTGCAGCAAAACGTATGTAATCCCCGATTCTTCAAATAATTTGGGTTTTGTACAGTAAAGAGATTATACGGCAAGGACCAATAATAAGGATTAAGATAGAAATTGGCGCTTTCTTTTTTGTTCCAGGCTCTGCTTGTTTTCAAGATTTTTTCAGTATTAAAAGTGTCTACTTCTTGACCGTAAGCATGGATGGCGTTCAGTAGAGGACGAAGAGATTTGACGAGTTTTCTATCTCCGTAACACATTGTAGCTGGAATATTAACTGAATCTTCTTCTGGCTCATATTCGCCATTTTGAAAAGAGCGAAAGGCGCTACAGATATTCGCTGCTAAAGGGTTGAGTGAACAAGCCATAAGGACTCCTTGTTAGAAGTTTAAGATATTGATGAGGGCTAGCATAAGGTTACTGAGGGTATTCAGGGGTTCTATTATAGAAGTTGATAAGCGATCGGAGAAAATCGCCAGTCAAATCTTGAAATTCTTTGGGTAAAGAAGTGGAGTCGGCTTTCACCGTTCGTTTTAAATAGTCCATAATTTTTATAAAATCTTGTATGGCAAATCCTCCCAAAACTTTAGGATCTGCCCCTTCAATTGTTTGAGGATACCGTAAGCGGGGATTAAATGTTGAAAACGCAGGCTTGCTCAAATAACGATATTTATAGGTATGTTGATTCCACTCTCTGTTTCGATATTTGGTGTAGGGCTGGAGAAAAAGTTTTAACTGATTGTCCTCAGATGCGTTTTGTTGAGCTTCATCTAATTGTCGGATTAGGTCGGGGTGAGTTACTTGTGAATAGGCGAGAAGTGCTTCAAAAAGAGGGCCAACTTGTCGGACGATTTTCTTTTGAATTTCTGGCATAAAGAGAGGGAAGTCGTACGACTCTTTATCGTCTGCAGGTTGCTGCGTCTTTAGAAAAGCGGAGCAAATATTTGCGGAAACGGAATTCATGGTTATTTAGGGGTTTAAGATTTGGAAGCAGAGTAGGTGGATGTCTTCAGAGAGATCTTTTCGCTTGGTTGCGAAAGTGAGCTCTTTTTGGAGCATCGAGGCGGTCGTTTCTAACCCATCTTGGGCGAAAACTTTGAGTACTTTAGAGAGGAGATCGTAGAGCGCTTTTCTCTCTTTGAAAAAGAGGCTGAGGCCTTCATTAAAGAGGAAGAAAAAGTCCCCCGATTCGACGCTGAGTTGTCCGTCTTTAGGTTCCAGGAATCGCTTTTGATCGAGCGACCAAAAAATGGGTTGGTGAGGACCTTGAAATTGGATAAAAGAGGTGATTCGATCGAAGTGGATGGAGGTGTGCGTTTGCCTTTCTTTGGAGTGTTTATATTTCGTGAGAAGCTCATACATCCCTTCAAAACCAGTTTCGTCGGCTTCTGCGAGGTGAATTTGGAAGAGGTGAGAGCGGTCGGGCTTCGGGAAGTCGAGAAGAAGGCCGCGTGGCGTATCCGAAAAAAGAGTGAGAGAACGGACTGCGACCGCATCGGACCTGCAATCATCGATATTTTTTTGTAGCATGAGATGCTGCAGAAGCATGGCGCACTCATATTCTCCGTACATCCTCTCGCGCAAGAGGGAGTTTTCTTTGAGGCGATTGATGTTTTCGAGAAGGCATTGGCTCATGGTGTTGAGGGTATTGGCCAGCTCGGCAATTTCTTTTGGCCCTTCCACGCCTGCCGATTCGCCATATTGTCCTGCTGCTACTGCGAGCGCTGTATTATTGAGGCTCTGAACGGGACCAGAAATTTTATTGGAGATATAGAGTAAGGAGGCAATGAGAAGGGCTGTGGTGCAACCGGCAGAGAGGATGACGAGGACGAGGCTTTCTTGGAAGCGTTTGTCCATTTGACGAACGCTCATATCCGCCGCGAGCTGGCCGCGGATTGTACCATCTGCGTTGTGAAGGGGAGCATAACCGGTCATTTGCTTTCCAGTTTCTGTCCGGTAAATGGGGGTGAGGGATTCAGAGACCTTGTCGCTTGTGAAATAGAAGCGGGTAATGTTGAATTCTTTTCGGATTTGTTCGAGTTCAGGAATCTCTAGGCTGTCGGCGCGGTCGATGATGGCGGCAGAGGCGACCACAGACGATTTTAGGCGCGTGCGAAATCCTTCGACAATTTCACCATACCAGCTGTAGGCGAGCAGGGCAGAAACGATTGCGATGCCGCTGACGAGGGTGGGGAGGAGAAAGACGAGAAGGCGCGTCCGAATTTTCACAGGATGTTGGCTCCGATTTTAGCTTGGCGGCAGGGGAAAGAAGAGGCGTAGGCTTGCAGGAGTGAGACGGCGACAGAGGGGCACTCGGAGATGATGGAGAGGAGGTGGCTGCGAGAGAGCGTGAGGAGCATCGCATCGGTTTTGCAGGCAGCGCCGTAGGAGCGTTGCGATTCATTGAAGAGCGATTCATCGCCGAAAAATTCACCTGAGGAGAGTTCGGTGATGGGGCGGAGACGCTCATCGACGAGTTGAACTGTTCCTTGCGCGATGAAATAGATCCGGTTTGCCACCTGGCCGTTCATAAAGACGGTTTCCCCCGCATCGTAATCATCGTCGTGCAGCTTTTCAGCTACCGAGAGGAGGAGCTCGAAATCGAGCTCGGCAAAGAGGCGCACTTTCTTCAGAAAAAAGGCTTTTTCAATCAGGCTAAGTGATTTCATCTTCTAATAGCTCGTAGGCAAATTGGTGAAAAGTTTCATCGGATTGTTTCATCTGCTCGCGGAGGCGTTGGCGCCAACCTGGCATTTTCAATTGCGCCTTCAGACGCGTCGCTACGACTTTGTCAAAGAGCGTAGGCGAGCGCTCTAGCTTATCGAGGAGTTCCGATAGGGTTAAATTTGGAAAATCGCCCTGCCAGCGAAGACACGCCGTCATTTTCTCTTCGAGAGGAAGATCGTCGATGAGGGGGGCGATGAGGCGGAAGATGCGGACGTCGCAGGTTCTTTCGAGGCTCTCGACTGCATGAGAGTGGATTTTGGCATTTTTGCTGTGGAGCGCACGGACGAGCATCTCTGGATCTTCGAGCGATCCAGCGGCGCCGAGAAGGTGGATGATGAAGTCGATCACCGATTGATAACCGGAGAGGAGTGCGTTTTGAAGCATCGAGAGGTCGTAGAGCGGGTGCTGTTGTTGGATCGTGTGGGCGAAGTAGAAGTAAAAGTAGGCGCGCTCAATTTCAATATCGAGGATGTCGATCAGGTTCGCTTGGAGCTGGGGTAGCGCTTGGCGAGAGAGGATTTTTCCGGCCAAAATGCGGGCTCGCTCGGGCAGGGCAATGTCTTTGGTGAGCGTGAGAAGGAGCGGAACGGTTTTAAGGCCCATTTGGACAATGGTCTGCTCGGTGCGGCGCCGCTCATTCGGGCGGAAATGGACGCTCGCGAGGAGGATGTCGCGGATGGTGGTGGTGTCTGCGATTTTACCGAGCGCGTCGAGCAAAGAGAGGCGAAATGCGTTGTCGCGAGAGGCTTCTAGCTCTTCGATGAGACGGGGTGCGTAGCGGCCAAATCGCTTGTCGGCCAGTTTGCCGATGCAGCGGGCAGCCGATCGCTTGACCAGGACCGATTCATGCGAAAGGAAGCTCAAGGCACGCTCAGCGGCGTCGGAGCTGCTCTCTTCAGCGAGGATATCGAGAGCCATGCTGATCTCGTCGAAGCGGCTCGACTTGAGCATTAAATCGAGTTTTTTTGCTGCGATCGTTCGGTTAAGGGCCGCATATTCGAGCGTCGAATTGGCAAGTGATTTTTTGAGAGTGAGGATCGCTGCGCCGCGAAGAAGCAGGTCGGGGTGGTCGAGCTCGTCTTCTACTTTTTCCGGGTGATGAAGGCCTCGTTTAGCGAGGTAAAAGTTGGCCCATTTTGAAAATTCCGGCGAGTCGGAGCGGTCGATCCAATGATCGATCGCTTCGATGACGCGCGAGTCGTTGGCAAAGGAGCTAGCGTCGAGGAGGCGGAGGACCTGAATGCGGGCATGGGTGCCGAGGCGGCTAGTTGTTTGCAGGATGGGAGGAAGGAAGTCATCGCCAAGCTGGAGAAGCCCTTCAATGGCCAGGAGCTGGTTCTCTTCACTGCCGATTTGGAGTGTTTGAATGATTTCCCGCTTCGCCTCTTTTTGTTCTCTTCGAGTGAGAGAGGTAAGCCAAGCTCGGATCGTTCGTTCAAAGTGGATCGCGTTGTCTTTGAGGTTGGTCAAAATCGCTTTTGGATAGATAGAGCGGAGGGCAAGGGTGAGGATGAGCATGACCAGGCCGAGGGCGTAGCCGATCCATTTGCTACCCGATTGGAAGCCGATGAGGAGGAGCGAACTGAAGAGCATGCCGATCGGTTCGAAAAAGGAGTCGTTGACGATGCGGACCTTTGATTTCAATTTGGTCGGAACGGCATTAGAGAGGAGGTTAAAACAGTTGTCTTCGACAGTGAAGAGGATCCCGTCGACGGCGACGAGGCCGAGGATGGCAAAGAGCATCGAATCTTGGACGATCCAGCCTGAGTAGACGGCCACAAAAAAGAGGGGGGTGATCAGGATGACGTTTTGAAGGCCAGAGCGGCGGACAAAGCGGCTGTAGAGAAAGAGGCTGACAAGGATGTTGCAGACCGAGATCCAAGCTCGGCACTTACCCAAAAATTCGGTGATTTGCCCTTCGCTGCCCGCTTGGAAATGGGCGCCGAATGCTTCTAGGTAGTTGAATTCGGTGACGGTGATGAGGAGCTGCGTGAAGAGGCTGAGGAGGAGAAGCGCGATGGCAAAGCGGGAGCCGGCGATGAGGCGAATCACCGATGAAAAAGAGTCGCGGCTGCCTGAAAAGACCCCTTCGACGCTATCATCGTGGATGGCCTTCGCGCGGAAGGCGATGCCCCGCGCTTCCCAAAGGCCTGCTGCAATCGAGAGGCCGGCGAGGAGCATAAGGCCCGAAAAGCCGATAAAATCGAGGAAGAGATTGATCATGGACCCCGACAGAATCGTCCCTGTGAAGTAGGCGGCGCTATAAAGGGAATAGACCCGTTTAGCGTCTTGCAGGTCGTGGTATTGGTCGGTGAACGTCCAGCTGACGGCGATCATCACGGCAAAGAACATCCGTGAGGCTACTTTCAGAACATACCAGAACCATTCGGGAGGTGAGCCGGAAACGACGAAGGCGGCCGCGGCACAGAGGGCAACGCCGGCCGTCATCGCAACGGTCAAGATCCGGTAGGGGCTGGTCGCTTTTAGGCTGTAGAGGACAATCGTTGAAACACCGATCATCCCGAGGGCGATGGCGAGGTAGACGCGAGGGAGAAGGGGAGCCCCGATGTTTTCGAGAA
Source organism: Chlamydiota bacterium (assembly GCA_048498835.1). Taxonomy (GTDB): domain Bacteria; phylum Chlamydiota; class Chlamydiia; order Chlamydiales; family SM23-39; genus CAITMJ01. The sequence goes on from JBEHXF010000027.1 coordinate 12,990, forward strand.
ACAGACCGTCGGAGAGTGTGTCTAAACAGGAGCTGCCGAAAGCCCATAAAATGGCCAGACGAACGAAGCGAAGAGCGTGAGACGCTTCTCCTGAATAAATGCCAAAGGCTTTACGAAAAATTTCCTTCAACTACTGTTGCTCCACGGTGTGAAATTTGGCCCCTATTCTACGTCAATTCATCTTTTATTTGTGTAGCTGAAAAAAACATTTTTCATATAGTTAGAATAATCATGAATTCATCAGACTATCGACTCGGTTTTTTCGGCTTTGGCCACATGGCCCAAGTGATTTTTCAGGCCCTCGACCGGGCCCGAATCGTTCCCCGCTCCCATGTCGGATTCCTCCGGCGCGATCGAGCAAAAATGAAAGAAAATGAGCAAAAATTTGGGATCACTTCAACGAGTTTAGAGACGCTCGTCAGCCAAAGCGATCTCATTTTTCTCTGCTTCCGCCCTCAACAAGCCGAAGCAGCCCTGAACCAGCTTGCTGAAATTGGCGGGCTGGAGGGCAAATGGGTCGTCTCGATCCTTGCAGGCCTCCCGATCCAAGCTATTCAAAAGAAGCTAGGCTCGACTGCTCAAATCTTACGCGTTTTGCCCAACACTCCCTCGGCCGTAAATGAGGGGATGAGCATCCTCTCCTTTGGCGCGAACTGTAGTCGTGAGTTTCATAGCTTCGCCAGCCTCCTTTTCGGTTCCATGGGCGAGGTGGCAGAGCTTCCGGAAGAGTTTATGGATATCACGTGTGGCATGTCTGGCAGCGGTCCGGGCTTTGTCTTTCGTCTCATCGAGACGATGGCTCGGACGGGTGAAAAGCATGGCCTGCCCTATGACAAGGCGCTCAAGATCGCGGCCCAAACCTTTGCGGGCGCGGCCCGGCTTATCCTCAAAGGGAATCAGCCGATTGATCTCATGCATCAAATCGCTGTCCCGAACGGGACGACGCAAGCGGGCTTTGAGATGATGACGAAGACCGACATCGATCGCCACTTCCAGTCTGTAATTGAAGCGACCGCTCGCCGTTCCAAAGAACTGAGCAACCCGTAGTCAACCGTCGCTAGTTTTTTACCACAGAGAACACAGAGATAAATGCAGAGAAATTTTCTCTGTATTGGGGTGCAGGGGCTTCCCCTGCCTCTGTGCACTCTGTGGTAAAAAGAACTACACAAGCTTCAACTACTGCATTCAGAGCTTCCAAAAAAAGGTTTAGAGAGTGTAAAAGGGATGGAATTCAGATCATCGGATTGTCATGGAAAAACGAAAACTAGTCATTATTGGATCGGGTCCTGCCGGATACACTGCTGCCATTTATGCTGCGCGCGCAAATTTAGAGCCTCTTCTTTACGAGGGTTTCATGTCTGGCCCCTCTGGCGGACAATTGATGACTACGACAGAGGTAGAAAATTATCCAGGCTTTCCAGAAGGAATCAATGGTCCAGAATTGATGGCGAACTTTCGAGCGCAAGCTGCCCGATTCGATACCAAAATTTTAACCGAAGACGTCGTCTCGGTCGATTTGTCGAAAAGACCTTTTACAGTGAAGGGGAGTAAGACTGTTGTCCAGGCGGAAGCGATCATCATTGCAACTGGCGCAACGGCGAAGAGGCTCGATATTGAAGGCGCGCGAGATGGCGAGTTTTGGCAAAGGGGAGTCACCGCCTGCGCCGTATGCGATGGAGCGGCGCCGATTTTCCGCAATAAGCCTTTGTATGTCATTGGCGGCGGCGATAGCGCAGTGGAAGAGGCCGTTTTTTTGACTAAGTATGGCAGCAAAGTTTATCTCGTCCATCGAAGAGATCAATTGAGAGCATCCAAGATCATGGCCGAGCGGGCGATGAAGCATCCGAAAATCGAAATCTTATGGAATTCGGCGATTGAGCGAGTCATGGGCGATCAAGTGGTGCGAAAGGTGCTGCTGAAGAATCTAGTCACAGGCCAAGAGGAAGAGCGAGAAGCTGGTGGTCTCTTTTTTGCGATTGGACATCAGCCCAACACTCACTTTTTAGAAGGGCAGATGGAAATGAATGAGACCGGCTACCTCATTGTTCGAGAAGGCTCCACTTATACAAATATCGATGGCGTCTTTGCAGCGGGCGATGTTCAGGATCATATCTATCGCCAGGCAGTGACTGCAGCGGGCTCAGGCTGTATGGCCGCTTTAGATGCTGAACGGTGGCTTAGCAATCAGGGAATTGAATGATGCGAGCGTTTTGGCTGGCTGCGACCCTTCCCTTTGCCGCAATGGCTCTTGAAGTGCAGCCTTGGTTTGGCGATGTATATGAGTTTCATCTCCTAAGCAGCTATGCCTATGGCCGATTTAATCATGTGCAAGGCGCGAGACCTCAACTTACCTCTCCGTTTCAAACCAACGTAATTTATGAAGGGCTCGATTTTTCCCCTTCTCCTGAGTGGAGCATTGATGCTGACATTCAGTTCGCTGCGACGACGCAAATGCCGTTTAATTTTAGAAGTGTCGCGCTTCAAGCGCGCTATCTTTGGCTCGATGATATCATTGGCGATAAGATCAGCTTAGCGACCGGGTTTAGCACACGGTTTACATCGAGTCGAGCGCTGCGCGACGTGAGCTGCCCCTCTTATGCGAACGCCGATTTTGAGCTCAATTTTTCTCTCGGGAAAGAGTTTGAAGCGACCGATACCTGGCTCTTTCGACTCTGGGCCTTTGGCGCCGTAGGACATGGCAACGTCGGCTCTCCTTGGGTTCGTGCCATCGCCTCTCTCGAGACGAATATCCAAGATCAACACAAGTTGGCCCTCTATGCGACGGGCATCAATGGCTATGGCCGCCATTCTCACCTCAATCCAGAACACTTCAATGGTTATGCGCGCATTCGCAACAAATCAATCGATCTGGGCCTTCGTTATGGTTATCGCGTCGGAGTTTGGGGGACCATTCGATTTGAATACACCCGGCGAGTTTTAGCAAAAGCCTCTCCCGCCCAGGTGAACACTTGGATCTTCAGCTATCTACTGCCCTTTTCCTTCTAGGCTATAGCCGAAGTGATTGATGAGGTTCCGTTGGATATCAAGGAGCAAAAGTTGATTGGCTGTTCGGTACTGGCTATGTGCGTTGAATCCGACTGCCCTTGAATCTGAGAGTTTATTTCGTTTTATTATAGGCCAGAGCTGAGAATCCAGGAATTGAGTTACTTTATCACAAGTAGTTAACAACACAGAGTCTGGCTTATCGAAATGGTTCTCATTGTTTTTGATTGTTTCAACCTGTGCCGTATATCCAAGGATTTGAATGTATGTTCGCTCATCTTGATCTGTCACAGGTTGTTGCGAGACTACTGTGACATGGACTCGATCCGCGGCGCTTGTTTCATAAATTTCGTGATTTTTAGGATCAAAGTATAAATGTTTGGTAGTAGAAATCGCAGCCATAAGCCCTCTTGGTTAAAAGGAGCGAAACTTATACCAATTGGAATATTTTGAACCAAGAGTTAACGCTAAATTGCTATAAAAGGGAGCAGCGCATCCCTCCTTCTAAGGGGTTTGATTCTTTAAAATCCTGCAGTTTTTCTTCACTGATTCCGGATTTGTACCCGAAATATTTGGTTAGGTTGTTTTGAATTTTTTCGAATAAAGCATAACAGTTTTGTTTATCATGAATTTTAAATTCAACTGCTTCACTCATAAATCCTGGGTATTTATTAGCAAAAAAAATACCAAAATCTCCAAGAAACCTACTAATTTTAAAGCAAGCATTATAGATGTCTTTATCAGTCTGATTTGAATAAGGGTCTAACTCATTTTTGATGGCAAAGGTTTGTATCTGGTAGCCTGCGAGTTGGATGATTTTTTCCTGATCACTAGGTTCCATGGTTTTTGGTGAAGATAACTTGACGCGAACACGATCATCGGCGGGAGTGTCGTGAATTTCGTGTTTTGCAGGATCGAAATAATATGTTTTTGTGCCGGTAATAGAAGCCATAAGCCCTCTGAGTTAAAAGGAGGGAAACTTATACCAATCGGAATACTTAAACCCAAGAGTTAACGATCAGTTGCTATAAAAGGGAGCAGGACATCCTTACGTCTCAGCGCATATTTTTTTTCGCTGATTTAGGATTGGTAGGCGAAGTATTGGGTTAGGTTGGTTTGAATTTTTTCGAATAAAGCATAACAGCTTTGTTTATTAGGAATTTCAAAATCACGACTGAAAATTTCGTATTTTATATATTTCTGCTCAATTTTACTTAAAATACGTCCGCAAAAGAGGTGGATTTTATTGCAAGCTTCAATAATCTCCAAATCTTTCTGATCCACGAGTGGATGCGGATGAGGGTTTAACTTTTTGCGGACACCATAAGCTTGTGCTATGTATCCTGTGAGTTGAATGATTTTAGCTTGATCTGCAGGTTCCATGATTTCTTGTGAAGAAAACTCGATGCGAGCCCGATCATCGGCGGGAGTGTCGTGAATTTCGTGTTTTGCAGGATCGAAATAGTATGTTTGATTAGTTGAGGAAATAGCAGCCATAAGCCCTCTGAGTTAAAAGAAGGGAAACTTATACCAATCGGAATACTTTAACCCAAGAGTTAAAGCTAAATCGCCATAGAAGGGAGCGGGACATCCTTCTGTCTTATCTTTTATTTGTATCTTTATAATCTTGCCTTTTCTTCTTCACTGATTCCTACGTTGTAGTCGAAATATTTGGTTAGGTTTGCTTGAATTTTTTCGAATAAAACATAACAGCTTTGTTTATTAGGAATTTCAAAATGAGATGCTTCACTTTTGAAGTCTGGGTATTTTTTAGCAAAATAAGGACTCAAAGTTACACAAAATATTCTAATTTTATTGCAAGTATTATAAATTTCAAAATCTTTCTGATTCGAGAATGGATGCGGATGAGGGTTTAACTTCATGCTGATACCAGCAGTTTGTATTAGGTAGCCTGCGAGTTGGATGATCTTTTCCTGATCACTAGGTTCCATGATTTTTGGTGAAGACAACTTGACGCGAACACGGTCATCGGCGGGAGTGTCGTGAATTTCGTGTTTTGCAGGATCGAAATAGTATGTTTGATTAGTTGGGGAAATAGCAGCCATAAGCCCTCAGCGTTAAAAGGAGGAAAAATTGTAGTAATCGGAATAGTTTAAGCCAAGAGTAAACGGTCTGCAGCTACAAAAGGGAGCAGGGCATCCTGCGTCAAAGTGAGTGTTTAATTCTTTAAAATCCTGTAGTTTTACTTTCTCACTCAATTTGTAATTGAAACGTTGGCTAAACTCTCTTTCAGTGTTGCTTAGCTCAGTCATTAGCTCCGCTGATTGATCTGGAAAAGCGAATTTAGTTGGCTCAACTTTCAATGTTAGATATTTGAGATAGTAATGTTTTAATTTGTCCATACAATAAAAACTGAATTTTCTGCATCTTGAATCAATAATAGATTGCGCGCGGGGATCTGACAAATTTTTCAAACGCTTCCCTAGAGATGTACATTTTTCTAAGTACCCGTTGAGTTGAATGATCTTCTCTTTATCATTTGGGTCGATGGCTTCTTGCGAGATCAGGGTAATTTTAATCGACCTATTGTGGTTAGGATCTTGATGAGTTTGATAGGTTGATGTATCAAAATAATGAGTTTCTGTAGTGGGAGAAATAGCGGTCATAAGCTCTCTGGTTTAACAGGAGAGAAAGTTATAGCAAGGGGAGGATTTTAAGAGAAGAATTCGGGGTAGTGAATGTCGAAATAAACTCTTTATTCTCTAACTTTTCTTTGCGCCGATAGTTTCAGGCTATTCAGTGGCGCACCAGATGGCGACGGCGGTGGCGTGGTCAGTGCCGTGGCTGATGGAGACCAGAAGGTGGGGGTGGTGGAATTCTTTTAAGACTTTATCGGAGAAGTGAACGATTGGCTTGCCGAGATCGTCGCTGAGGATTTCGATGTCATGCCAGGCGACGTGTTTGCCGAAGCCGGTGCCGAGCGCTTTTACGATGGCTTCTTTGGCTGCGAAGCGGCCAGCGAAGTGGGGGACCGAGTCTTGAAATTTATAGCAGTAATCTTGCTCTCGCTGGGTGAAGAGGCGATTGAGGAAATGTTGTCCATGCCGTTCGATGCTTTGACGGACACGGTCGATTTCGACAATGTCATTTCCGAGGCCTTTGATGGGGCAATTATTGGTCTTCATGTTCATCATAGTGCGGATATTGGCCTTCTTCGTCAAGAGCATTGCAGAAAATCATCCGTCCAGAAGAGGTGTGTTTGACGGAAAGGACTTGCGCTTCGATCATTTCGCCGATGAAATCGCCGCCGCCATTGACGACAACCATGGTGCCATCTTCGAGGTAGCCGACTCCTTGGCGCGGCTCTTTTCCGTATCGCTGGATTTTGATTTTGATCTGCTCGCCCGCTTGCATGAGTGGTTTGAGGGCGTTGGAAAGGGCGTGGAGGTTGATGATCCTCACTCCTTCTATCGCCGACATTTGGATGCGACTGATATCAGCTGTGAGGATGTTGCCGTCGAGCAGGCGTGCGAGGCGAATGAGTTTACTCATCGGATCTTTTACTTCAGGAAAGTCGGTGTCGTTGTAGCGAAGGTCGAGTTCAGAGGAGGCTTCGAGTTTTTTGACGACATCGAGGGCTCGTTTTGCTTTATTGCGATTGAGTTCATCGCCAACTTCTGCTTGGGCGTAGAGTTCTTTCACAATAAAACGGGGGAGGACGAGGTGATTGTCGAGGAGGCCGGTTGCCGACATATCGATGATGCGAGCGTCGGTGAGGACGGAGCTGTCGAGAATTAGGTCCCGTTTTTTGTGGGCTGTCGGTGTGAATTTTACGAACGGAATGCTGACGTAGAGCTCATCGGAGGCGCGGAGCGTCATGAGAGTGCCGAGGTAAGTGCCGAAGAGGAAGAGAGCGATTTTGATGATCTCGAGCGTTTGGGCGTTGAGGTGAACAGAAGCAGAGCTGATATCGAGAACGGCGTTGAGGATGAGAACAAGCGCTTGGCCCATCAGATAACCGATGAAGAGTCCAACGATGGCTATGTTAAAAGAGCGGAGATTGAATCGTTTGAAGAGTAGATCGAAGCCGAAGAGAGCGGCAGATAAAATAGAGCCGAGGACAACTCCTGTGATTAGATTTCCTGTCGTGTAGCCACCCGGTCCAGAAACCATGTAGAGTGTCATGAAGAAGACGCTTAATATCACAAACAATATGCGCGTAAATGCTAACGCCAAATTCATTGGATTGACCTCTAAATAATAAGACGCAGATTGTAATGGCGCTGCCTATTTTTGTCGATACGGATAAAAAATATTCTGATAGAAATTTATCGCAGGTTGAGTTATGCTATCGAAGCATGAAACATAAGTTTTGGATTACTTTTTCAGGAAGTTTGTGGGCTTTTGCAGGAGTCATGTTGCTGCGAAAAGGTTTGCACCTTCTCAATGAATTAGCAGATAAGCAACAGGCCACTTGGTTGATTGCTGCTGCTTTGCTCGTCGGTTTTGTCAAAGGTCGTTTTGTACTTGCAAAAACGGTTGTCCGAATCACCAACCACATCGCTTCGTTGCCTTTGCCGATTTCTTTTTGGACCGTGTATCCCAAGAGTTATTGGCTTTTGCTCTCTTCGATGATGGTGATCGGTTTTGCGCTCCGTCTCGTTCCGATTGAATGGCGCGGCTTTATCGATGTGGCTATCGGTTCTGCATTGATCAATGGCGCCATGCTCTATTTTCGAGCGGCTAGGTCATTTGTGGTAAGCAGAACCTGAATCGATTTCAAGAGCTCGGTAGATTTGCTCGATTAAGATGAGTCGGGTCATCTGATGGGTGAAGGTGAGGGGAGACAGACTCCAAGTCCAGATGCTTTTCTTAAGTAGAGCGTCTGATAGACCCTCTGATCCTCCAATCAAGAAGCAAAGTCTTGAACCATGCCGTTGCAGCAAGTGAACGATTTTCTTGCTCAGAGTTGGACTGTCGACCAGATCTCCATTCGGATCGAGCGCTACCCAATGATTTTCTTTTCCGATTTTTTCTTCGAGCTCGACGTCGTTTTTTGCTAAGATCCATTCGATTGCGAGATCGCGACTCAGGCGCTTTTCATATTCGGCTAAAGCGTCAGCAAGCCAGGCATCTTTTAAGCGTCCGATTGTATAAATTTTGACTTTAAACATGGCAATTCCAATACTCTAAAATATGATACAGATTGCATTCATTTATTGGGATCCTAGACCCGAAGTTTTTACCGTACCTTATCTCAATTGGCCCATTCTTTGGTATGGGTTGTTATTCGCTTTAGGTTTTGCGATCGGATTTCCGATTTTCGTCTCGCTTCTTCTTCGCTATTTTCTCCAAAGACCCGATTTTGAGGTGAATGAAATTAAGCAGGGGAGAGACGAAAGAGGACCTACTGCTTTTGCGAAAGAACTCAATCAACAGCTCGTGTCAGAGCAGCCAATCGAATATCCGCTGTCGGCTCGAGAAGCTCGGCCTGCATCTTATAGTCTGCATGATCAAGCGGCTTTGAGAAGACTGAAATTGGAAAAGCTCTACCCAGATGCGATCACCCCTCTTCGTAAGCTGGCGACTCTCTTGACCGATCGACTGACCGTCTATATGGTTGTGGCCACGGTTATTGGTGCGAGGGTAGGTCACTATCTTTTTTATGAAAAACCCTCCAATTATCTGAATAATTTAGGCGAGCTCTTCGAGGTTTGGAATGGAGGGCTTGCAAGCCATGGAGCGGCTATTGGTATCGTTTTAGCCACCGGCCTGTTTGCCTACCGATATAGAGACCGATCTCGGGGATTGAGCTGGCTCCGCATCCTCGATTTTGTAGCGGTTCCTACGGCCCTCGCTGGCGCCCTCATCCGTATTGGCAATTTCTTCAATCAGGAGATTCTGGGGAAGAAGAGCTGCCTTCCTTGGGCTGTCGTATTCGGTCATCCAGCCGATCATAGCGCTCCTGCTCCCCGCCACCCTGTCCAACTATATGAGGCTGCGGCCTATCTGCTCATTTTTTTTCTCCTTCTGCGTCTTAGCTATAAACCAAAATATTTACTTGAAAGGGGGCGCCTTATTGGTCTCTTTTTGATCTTGGTATTTGGGGCGAGATTCCTGATTGAGTTTTGGAAGCTCGAACAGAGCCACTTACTCCCTTTTGGGACTCATTTAACGATGGGGCAGATCCTGAGTATCCCCGCTATTTTAGCGGGTATCTTCCTCTTTTTTAGGCGGAAAAGACTTTCCTTGACCGGATAGGGTTTTGCCGAGATAATGAAACCAGTTTTAACTGGAGGCTCGCTGTGAATTTTATCAATATCGCCGGACACCTGGGCGCTGACCCTGAGGTACGCTTTACTTCTTCTGGGAAAAAAGTGACTACTTTGCGCGTTGCTTGCCGCACGCGAAAAGGGGGACAAGATGACACCATTTGGTACCGAGCCACAGTTTGGGGTGAGCAATTTGATAAGATGATTTCCTACTTGAAAAAGGGTAGCCCGGTAGTTGTATTTGGTGAACTTCAAAAACCAGAAATTTACAATGATCGCGAAGGAAAGCCGCAAATCGCGATGGAAATCACCGCTTCTCTCATCCAATTTAGCCCATTCGGCAAATCGGATCGCGAAGGGGGATCGTCTGCTCAAGCAACACCTTTCCAACACCAACATTCGGATGGCAGCGCGCCGGTTAATCCCTACGTGAAGCCAAACGCAGCTCCTGTTCAACAGGGACAGACATTTGATGATGAGGTTCCGTTTTGAAGATCGCCTTCTATTCCGATCTTGAAAAACGGGAATCGGCTCCGCTTCTCGTTGTTCCTATCTGGGACAGCTTAAAAGAAGCCGCAGAGATTGGTTCGCTGAAAAAGAAGATCGCGCTCTCTCTGAAATCGGGAGATTTTAAAGGCCGCAATGGCGAAACTTTAATCGTTTATCTCGAAGATGAAAAAGAGCAGCGAATTCTTCTTCTCGGGATTGGAAAAGAGGGGAAAACTTCAGGGGAAACTCTGAGACGCGCCTATTCGAGTGCTGTTCGGATTGCTCAGAATAAGAAGATCGATCGGGCCAATTTCATTTTCCCGAAGATTTCTAAGCTCGATCGAAAAACGCTCTTGCGCGGGGTTTTTGAAGGGATCACTCTGACCAATTATGCTTTCACTGAACTCAAGCATGACGCGCTGAAAGATCACCCTTCTGTTCTACTTGAAAAAGTGGGGCTGATTGGCGTTGAGAAAAAAGAAGAGGCATTTCTCGAGCGTCTTCATACCATTGCTTCAAGCGTTGAGTTTGTCCGCAATCTGGTCAACCGCAACGCAGACGATAAACTCGCTGTGATTTTGAAAGAGGCTCTTCCCTCGTTTAAAAAGCAACTGAAGGTAGAGTTATTTGGTAAAAAAGAGCTCGAAAAGGAAAAGATGGGTTTGATTCTCGCCGTCTCACGCGGTTCGGAGATCGATCCTTGTCTCATTCAAGTTTCTTACCGCGGCAATCCCAAATCAAAAGAGCATGTCGTTTTAGTGGGTAAGGGAATTACCTACGATACCGGAGGGCTTTCGATCAAGCCGACCGATGGAATGCTCGACATGAAATGCGATATGGCAGGGGCTGCCATGATGCTCGGCACCATTCGCGCAGTGGCCGATCTCGGGCTGAAGATCAACGTTACGGTCTTGGCTCCAATGGCGGAAAATTGCATCGATTCGAAAAGTTACAAGCTCGGCGATGTCTACCGCTCCTATAGCGGCAAAATGATTGAGATCAACAATACAGATGCCGAAGGGCGCCTCGTTTTGGCCGATGCCTTAAGCTATGCAGTGAAGCATCTCAAGCCGACGATGATCATCGATGCTGCGACCTTAACGGGTGCGATCATCATGGCAATCGGCAGTGATATGGCAGGCCTTTTTGCGACAGAGGAAAAGCTCGCAAAAGAACTTCTGGCTGCGTCAGAAGAGACGGGTGAAGGGCTCTGGCGAATGCCGCTGGTCGCCGATTATAAGGATGCGTTCAAGTCTGATGTTGGTGATATGGTCAATTCTGGCGGAAGAGAGGCAGGAGCTGTGAAAGCCGCTCTGTTTCTTCAAGAATTTGTCGGCGATGTAGATTGGGCTCATATCGATATTGCTGGACCTGCTTATTTGACGAAGCCAAAACATTACAACACGGCGAAAGGAACCGGCTATGGCGTTCGTCTTCTCGTAGAATTTCTCGAAAAGCGGTCGGCCTCATGAAATGGCTTGTTCCGGAAAAGCAAAAACTAATCCAGTTCCTCCAATCGCAGCTTGATCCCGTCCCGTCGGGAAAGTTGCTTCGACGGGTACTAGACGCAAATCTATGTCGCGTCAATGGAAAAGTGGAGCGTTTCGGAACAACTGATGTTTCGAAAGGTTCGTTTGTTGAACTCTCCCCAGCTTGGCAATCGGTCACGCAGCCGAGTCTCAATCAGTTCGAAACCTGTTATGAAGATGACTATTTTCTCATTGTCGACAAGCCGGCCGGTTGGGTTTGCACCGATGCAGAGTGTCTCAAAGCATTCGGTCCTAAACGGTATCTCGTTCACCGCCTCGACAAAGAGACGACAGGCGCTCTTCTCATTGCTAAGAGTATTCCGTCGCGCGACGCTTTAATCAAATTATTTGAAGATCGGACCATCGAAAAGCTCTACTTAGCGCTGGTCGATGGAATTCCGACAGAAGATCGGGGAGTGAAGCAGAGTTATTTCGCCAAAGTGGGCACTTTTGAAGGTCAAACCCGTTGGGGGAGCCGCTCAAAAGGGCTCTACGCCGAAACTCACTGGAAAGTCTTTGCAAAAGGGACTCATGCTTCCCTCGTTCTGTGTCAGCCTCAGACTGGACGAACTCACCAAATTCGGGTCCACCTCTCTGAACTGGGCCATCCCATTCTCGTTGACCGTCAGTATGCGGAGAGATTCCGCTGTAAATATTTTGCCCAGCGGCCACTTCTTCATGCGGCCAAGCTCCGTTTTACCCATCCGATCACAGGAGAACAGATCCATATTTCTGTTCCATTGCCAGAAGATTTTTCTCAGGCGGTTTCCGCTCTTCTAAAAGATGCAGAGCAGATCGTAAACGCCTTCGGCTGATATGCGCATCCTGATTGTGAAAACTTCGGCGCTGGGCGATATTGTCCAAGCCTTTAATGTACTCGATTATCTCCACTCAAAATGGCCAGACATTGAAGTCGATTGGGCTGTTGAGCGTTCTCTCGCTTCTTTAGTTTCTGCTCATCCACTGGTTCGACGGACCATTCCGCTCGATATCAAAGGCCTTAAAAAATCTTGGCATTCTTGGAAGAGAATCTTCTCAGAAATCTCTGAACTTCGGAGAGAGCGATATGATGTCTTATTCGATCTGCAGGGCAATTGCAAATCGGCGATCGTCACCGCTTTAGCTCGCGCAAAGGTGAAGGTCGGTTTTGGCTGGCGGACGGTACGGGAAAAACCAAATGTTCTTGCGACCAGCCGTCGTTTTAATCCGCCCCGCGATATGAATATCAGACTTCAGCTAGTACAACTCATTCAAAGTCATTTTGAAGATACTCAGCCAGTCTCCATTCAGGGCGTTCGTTTTAAAATATCTCCCTCCGACCAAACTCTCATTCAAACTATTCTCGCTCAGCCAACTCTTGCAAAGCCAATGCGGATCATGGTTTGCCCGGGATCCAAGTGGACGAATAAGCAGCTTTCTGTCGATACACTTGTCTCCTTTCTACAGCGTCTGCAGGAGAGACTGGAGGCGAGTTTTCTTCTCATGTGGGGCTCCGAAGAGGAAAGGGAACTATGCCAGACGATACACGATCATTTTCCGTCGTCGAGTCGGGTCATCGATAAACTCGCCATTCCGACTTGGCAAAATTTAATGAATGAGATGCAGCTTGTCTTGGCTGTTGATTCCTCTGCGCTTCATCTGTGCGGCACTACGCAAACTCCCTCTTTTAGTCTTTTTGGACCCACATCGCCTCATATTTTCAAGCCGATTGGCCCTCGTCACTATGCCTATCAAGGACCCTGTCCTTATGGCCGGACGTTTCCAAAAGCTTGTCCTGCACTTCGGACCTGTCCAACAGGAGCTTGTCTGCGCAATCTATCTGCCGATGTGCTCTTTGATCAGTTTATCGGTTGGTGGGAAAATCTTTCGAATTGATCGAAATCGATATGCGTTTCGACAACGCGCACCGCTTCTTTGATTTTATCGGTGTCTTCCGAACGGATCTTGGTTGTGTAGGAATTGATCATTTTCATCGCGACGAAGGAAGAAACCGGGACATACAACATCGGAATATCAGCTCGACGAATTTGTTCGACGATCGATTCTTTCGGAGGGTATTTCCCCGTTAAAATCATCCCCGCTTGTAAATCCTCTTCTGGATGAGAGATTTTCAGATCCCAAAAACGAGATAGCGTGGCCAAAATAATGTCCTCTCTTCCTGCAGGAGTAATGAGCATTTGGTTGGGGGCAATGAAGGAGCGATACATGTCCACGGAACTGGCTACTAAGCGGATATTTTCAAAGTGTCTACACCGATGATCTTGGCCGGTCAATAAACTGGTTCCAAATAGCTGCTCAAAATCGCTCATCGTTGGCGTACTTAAAAACGAATCATAGGGTATGCAACCCAACAGCGGTATGTTCCAGCGGCGAAGGGCTTTATTCATGTACTCGACAATCATATCCCGCTTGTCGGGCAAGACTCGATTCAAAACAATGCCGGCGACTTTCGCTCCGTATTTTTCGCACTGCGTTCGATTCAGCTCTAGTTCATCAAAACTCGAACCCAAGCCACCTGATGCAACTAGCACCACCGGAATTTTGAGCCGCGCGGCCACTTGCGCATTATTCAAATCGACGATCGAACCTACGCCCGTATGGCCTGTTCCTTCTACGACTGTAATGGGATGTCGCCCAGCAATTCGCTCTTTGGCCGCCACAATCTTTCCAACCAACTCATCTCGTGAGACTTTTCCATCGAGATAGTCTCTTGTGAATCCTCGGGGAAACAGAACGGGGCTCATGCTTTCATATTCATCGCCCAGACCAAAAAACGATCTGAACAACAAGACATCTTTATCGACTCTACTGCCCTCATCCGTCCTTACGTGTTCTTGACCGACGGGCTTCATGTAGCCGACGCTACCATATCGCTTTAACAACCCCGCAACCAACCCCAAACAGACAGTGGTCTTCCCTACATTCTGCCCAGTCGCCGCAATAAACACACATCCCATAGGAATTAGAATAGCAAAAAATAATTAAAAGAAACAGACAGTCGGGAGATTTCGCTAACGCTCCATCCCCGCTGCCCCGGGGCCCTAACTGAGACTTTGCCGACCAGGGCTTCGCCCTTATCACGTGCTCGCCGCTCGTCGTGCAAAGCACTGCCGTCGCGTCTGCGCCGCGATTCGCCTGTGTCTCAGCGGGCAATGGCTGCTCAAAGCATTCGGCTTCGCCTCATGTCCTTTCGCAGATTTCCGCGCACTTCGTTGCGCGGCTCGCTTCGCGATCTGGCCGAAGTGTAGCTCGCAGTCCTTAACGTGGCCCAGTCCGATTTTTTTTTATTAGCTCATTTTAAATATATTCCGCCGAGTTGATTCTCCTAACGGAGACCCAACATCGACGTGGTGGAGAGGGGGGGCGGCCC
>JBEHXF010000028.1:0-24396 GCA_048498835.1 Chlamydiota bacterium
AATAACCCAAGTTCGCCTGCCACCGTCGAAGTTGCCTTGACTGCCACAACAACAACCTTAATCTCGTCTAAAAATCCCCAGTGGTTAGGAAGCCCTGTCACTTTTACTGCAACCGTGACAGCTACCTCAGGCACTCCAACAGGTGGAGTGACTTTTATCATTGATTCCGTCATCGAAAGTTATGTCTCTCTCAATGAATCTGGAGCCGCAGCCTATTCAACATCTCATTTATCCAATGGCAACCACTCCATCGTGGCGAAATACTCTGGCGATAAAGTCAACGTTCGGTCCACCTCTCCAGAACTCATTCAAGTCATCGGCCGTAACTGAGCTATCTGTCGGTTTCACAATAAGACTAAACATGGTTACAGAAATTCAAGCGATCGGCCGCAACCTGGTTTGTTTTCTGTGCCGTCTCTAATGCTTTTTCTACCGAATCTAAAGTGTCTGTTTTTCCCCAGAAAGGGCCTAATTGACCGCCGAACAAATTGAACGGATTGTTTGTACTTATATTCAACGCTTCTCGCATTGAGATTTGAGAATAATACCCCTGTCCTTGTCCCATAACATTGAAATCATTTTCCTCTCTGCTTTCGGATCCATTTTCCCACACAGAGGGCTTTGCATTAAGGAGGGCATTCACGTCTGAGAGTTCGACATCTCTAATCTCTTGCTCATCAAACTTAGGCGCAGAGTGATTACGAAAAATAGGGGGCATCTGGTCACCCGGTTTATAACCACATTTCACTTCTATCAATCCTCGTTAACGACCAAGAGCCGAATTAATTTCACGCCCTTTCGCAGAATGACTTAAATGTTTAGTTGAATGCTTTACAATCTGATCAACCGTGTTGAAATTATTCCATATCATTACCGAATTAGTCATATCTAAAGCCTAAAATTAAAATGTGTGTAGGAGGAAGGATTATAACAAAGCCGCTTGTAAAGCGGCTTTACAGACCTTATTCGCCTTCGAGAAGATCGAGGAAGGCTTGGAGTTGTTTTGCGCGAGTTGGGTGGCGCATTTTGCGGAGAGCTTTCGCCTCAATCTGACGAACGCGCTCACGAGTAACTTTAAACCGAACACCCACTTCTTCCAGTGTCTTTGGCTTCCCATCCAACAGACCAAATCGCTCGATGAGAACGGTTCTTTCGCGGTCCGTCAGAGTTGCCAATACTTCGTTCATCTTATCTTTCAAGATGGCGTAACCGGTCGCTTCTGCAGGAGACTCAATCGCTGTGTCTTCTAGGAAGTCGCCAAATTGGCTCTCGCCCCCGTCGCCCACTTCAGCTTGGAGCGAAATTGGATGCTGCGCAATTTTGTAGATTTCGCGAACGCGCTCAGGAGTGAGTCCCAGCTCATTGGCCAATTCCTCTGGAGTTGGCTCACGACCGGTTTCCATCATGAGTTTTTTCGCACCGCGCAACACTTTATTGATCGTTTCGATCATGTGAACAGGAATACGGATCGTGCGTGCCTGGTCTGCAATCGCTCGAGTAACCGCTTGGCGAATCCACCATGTCGCATAGGTAGAGAATTTGTAACCTCGGCGGTATTCGAACTTCTCAACCGCCTTCATCAATCCCATGTTTCCTTCTTGGATCAAATCGAGGAAAGAGAGGCCGCGGTTCGTGTATTTTTTTGCGATCGAAATGACGAGACGAAGGTTCGATTCGACCATTTCTCGCTTCGCTTCTTGACTCTTATCCATCCAGCGCTGGAGCATCCGGACGTCTTTTTTAAACTCTTCTAAATTGCGGCCTGCCGCGAGTTCACGCTTGTAGAGTTTTCGTTTTGCAGCGGAGAGCTTGGCAGCGGCAAATTTATTTTTCTCTGCTCGCGGCGTCAGTTCCTGCACCTCTTTTTCAAGAGTCAAGAAACGATCGTATCCTGCGAGAATCATTTCGCCAAAATCTTCAATGATGTTGTGGCGGCAGCAAAACCTGCGCAAATAAGCTTGAGATCGGATGCGAGATTTCTCGATATTCTCGAGTAATTCTGCGCGAGCCTCTTTCTTGAGGTTTGGATCCCTGGTCTGAACCAGCAACTCCTCGAGAAGTTGATCTTCTTTTTTCATCAAATCGCAAAGCTTCGGAAGGAGCGACAAAAATTGCGCCTTATCGAGAACTTCTTTTTCAGCGATGATTTTATCAAATCGCTCTTTGCCAGTGATGAGATAGTGAGCAATGGAGATCGCCTCCCGCGTAGAGTAGCGGAAGCGCATGATGATTTTTTCAATTTGAATTTGGGCTTTCTCGATTCGCTTCGAGATTTCTACCTCTTCCTCACGAGTGAGGAGGGGAACGGAACCCATCTCTTTGAGGTACATCCGAACAGGGTCATCAGAGGTCCCTTCGGTCCTCTTGGGTAACCCTTCGAGTTCTTTAGCCTCTTTTTTGCGCTCTTTTTGCCGCTCGACCTCAGCTTGGTTCAAGACTTGGATATCCATCCCACTCAGGTAGATCAACACCTGGTCGATCTGTTCAGCCGAGTCGAATGTCATAGGAAGAATTTCGTTGATTTCCTCATACGTGAGGAAACCTTGCTCCTTGGCAATAGCCACGAGTTCTTCGATTTTTTGCTGATGCTGGGGATTGCTAAAAGATGTCGTACCGCTCATGATCTCCTAAAGTGCCGAAATGGAAACATACCGATTGGAATGAGAAACGAAAATATTCTGGACAGACGCCCCCCTTTCTGTCAACATCATATAATCTCTGACATTAAAAGCAAGCAACATGGCTCTCTACGCTTATGACGAAGATCGGCTCGTCTATGCAGGAGACGCCGAAGAAAGAAAAACTTACCAGTGCAGCGAATGTCGTCAGTCGGTCCGCGCAAGACGGGGCCCGCACCGAGTTCCCCACTATTATCACCGCCGGCGCTCCCCATCTTGCCGCCTCTATAGCAAAAGCGAAGACCACCTCTTAGCTCAGCTCGCAATCCGCTCTCTTCTCCCACCCGGGGAGGCCATCATAGAAAAACCAATCTTGAGCATTCTGCGAGTCGCTGACGTTCTCTGGGAAACTCATCAAATCGCGTTTGAAATTCAATGCTCACTCTTAACCCCTTATGAAGTGCAAAAAAGGGAAACCGATTACCAAAACGCCGGCTACCAGATTGTCTGGATTCTTGATGATCGCCTCTACAATAAAAGACATTTACGGCCAGCTGAAGCTCTCGTCCGAAAATCGACCTGCTATTACGCCTCGATTCGTAAGCAAAGCACCCCAATTTTCTACGATCAATTTGAAATATTTTTTAAGCACTTTCGCATTAAAAAAGGGCGGCGACTCAAAATAGATCTACAATATCCCGCTCCAACTCCTCGACGCGACTGGAACGCGGAGGATTTCCCAAAACAACTCATTCAAAAAACAGCGCCCCTCTACTTTCGAGGCGATCTTATCCACCAAGCGCTCCTGGCTGAATCCATCCCAGCTCTCTCTTTCACCATGCAGAATTTATGCGCTTTAGAAAAATTCTTCACCGAGCATGCAACAGAAGAAATTCATCCATTCAAGCGCTTGATCCGCACCTGGATCTTAGAGCCCTTTGGGCTCTTGATGCTCAATTTGCTAGAATGGGTGGAAAAGAAGAACTAGAAGCCAAAATAGAGGGCTGGGTGAACAAAAGCCGCCAGCAACAATCTAGCTAAACAGCTTACGACCGCAATCGGCCATAGAACCCAGTCAGCCAAATCGGCCGCAAAAATCGCCACGCGTCGAACAAAAAACTCTCGCACAGTCATGGAACTGCATAAAGTGACGAGAAGGAATAAAGCACTAAACGTGAGGCCCAATAGTCGGAAATAGGTACGACATAGCTTAAAAAGAAAAGCAAAAGGGACAATCGCGAGCTTTTCAAAGAAATTGAGAAGCGATAATCCACGTCCTCTCATTGAGTCAAAAGCTGCAATGCCCGGCTCAACTAAAGGTTCAGAACAAAGAAAAAAACCGTCAGAAACTGAATAACGACTTAAATCCATATTATTCTCAAATTTCTTTCTAACTATTATAATATTTTAAGAACTAATAATCGATGTTAATTTCTTTCTTAACATATAGAAATAAATTAAAACACAGAAACAAAGCCCCGAACGAACCAAATATCCCATCGGGAATCTTTTTTCTAAGGAAGATTGAACGGGATTTTCGGGATTGTAATGAGCAACCCACCCGTTTAAAGATTTTTCTTTAATTTCAGATAAAGCTCCCGCTTCGCTCATCCAAGCGTCTTGAAGGGTTGTTTTCCCTCTAAAGATCTGATCCTGAAACGTATATTCATAAACCGCTGTCGCTCCATAGCGAGATCCTTTCTCCCCAATCTCCCACCGGGTGACTTTGGCTGGACTTTGCTCTGTTAACGAAAAATAAATTGAAAGATCCCACCCTAAGCGCAAGATAAAGTAACTCCCTATGAGAATAGTGAGAAGAAAGAGGGTCTGATAGAGGCGAAGGTGCATAGAACTCTTGTCGAATTTGCCGAATGCGATTATAGTGTTACCATTTGAAAATGGCAAATTACTAGAGGATCTATGGCCGAAGCTAAAGCTGGCGACAAGAAAACCGAAGCAAAACAAAAGCGCCCTTCAGCGTTGAAGCGCGACCTACAGAACGAAAAACGAAGATTGGCAAACCGCTCTTACCGAGCGAAAGTTCTGACCGCTATCCGCGGCTTTGAGCAAGCGATTGCCCAAAAAGAAGAAGCAGAAGCAGTTAAATCCAAGCTCAACACAATTTTTAGCTTGATGGATAAAGGCGTTAAAAAGGGGATCTACAAAACCTCTAAAGCCGCTCGCACAAAGTCCCGCCTTACTGCGCGAACAGCGAAATAAGCTTTTTATCCCATCCTCTCCGCAAGTCCAGACCTCTTTTTAGAAGGTGCTGAAAGAGCTGCGGAGAGGGTCTTCTGATCCATGACCAATGTTGCTTTCTTTTTAGCTCGAGTAACTGCTGTATAAAGTGCTTCTCGACCAAACCGCTCGCTCCCCGGCGGAAATAAAGCTAATACTTCCTCAAACTCGCTCCCTTGGCTTTTATGGACCGACAAACAAAATCCCACTTCATGTGCAGGAAGAGCCCCTTCCGGTAACGATCTCACTTTTTCTCCATCAGCAAAATAGGCTATCCCTTCGCGCGCTCCTGCTGTTCGAATCACTACACCCACAGTTCCATTGTAGAGTTGCTGCCTGAGGTCGTTTCTTCCTATCAAAATCGGCAGCGCCATCCATCCTCGATAGGGAGTAAAACGATCTTCAATCAGTCGATTCAATTCATCAATTCCAAGCGGACCTTGTCTCAACCCGCATAACACACGAAATTTTTTTAATTCATCTAAACATTGCTTTGGATCTGGCTCCTGAGCATGTACTGGCGAGGGAATCCAGCCGCACAACCACTCCACCAGTTCATTTCGTTTCCCCAGTGAAAAATCTTTTTCTAGACACGGGATCTGCGTATCACCCCGATTGATCGCTTGGGCTAATTCATACAAATGGCCCTCTCCCATCCGAAGAGAACGGGAAAGTTTAGAGCCAAAAAGCTGCGCAAGTTCCGTAAATAAGCTACCCGCTTCAACCGGGGGAAGCTGATCGGGATCGCCCAATAGAAGGAGTTTCGTCTTTGGTCCAATCCCAGATAACAGATGCAAAAGAAGGGAGACATCTAACATAGAAGCCTCATCGACTACAACAAGATGCGCATCGATTGTCTCCTCGGCGAAAAAGCGCTGTTTCCCAGGAACTAATCGCAGCAATCGATGAAGAGTCATGGATTCCAACTGCAAAAATGGAGGTTTTTCTCCCTGTGAGAGCAAGGTTGACTCCAAATGGGCCGCAGCCTTTCCTGTGGGGGCTGCAATCACTACTTTAAAATTTCCCTTCGCCGCTTTGGCACAAACGCGAATCAAACAACCGGCGGTATACGACTTACCCGTTCCTGGCCCACCCGTAAAAATCGATAAAGACTGCTGAAATGCCGAAATGATCGCCGCTCTTTGCTCGGGTTGGAGTCGTTCATTTTCTAACTCGACTTTAAAAATGTTTTCATCAAATAAGGTCGGAGCCGCCCTCGAACGAATTTCCTGAATTTTCTCGGCGATCGCTTTTTCTAAAGACCAGTTGCGGTGTAAGTAGAGCCGATTACCCTCGACAACAAGTGGCGTCTTTAAGCTCCCATCGCTCCATATTTCTCGCGGCAATAGATCCAGTTTTTCTATCGGCAGACACAAATGCCCTTCCCTTGCGCTTTCAAAGAGACGGATCAGTAAAGCCATCCCTTCTTCCGAAACAGTCAGATTCATCCGCTCTAAAAGCCGCACTGCAATCCAACGTTCTAACTCAGCCATCGTTTCCCCTTAAACACACAGCTCGCGGCCCACGTACATAAAGATAGAACGCTCCACCAAAATTCGCATTCGCCCGGCGGAGCGCCTCTGCATATAATTTTGCCTGTAAATCATACTGATGTAACCCAATGGAGGCCATCAAACGCTCTTCGGTATAAGCAGAAGAGCTCTCGCCCAACCAATTTGTTTTCCAATCGACTAAGTAAATTTTTCCCCGATGTTCAAAAACCAAATCGATAAAACCTTTGATGCAATCCTTTCCTGTTGAAAAGAGAAACTCGGTCTCAACCAAAACTTTTTTCGGATCGATGTCTACTAGACGCAAACCCTCAAGCAAATCGAGAGCTAAAGTCTCTTTTACTAACTTTAAAATTGCTTCTTTCCACGGCTCTAAAATCGTTCCAGCAACCGTCTCTTCCACGATTCTCTCATGAGACACTTTTACCTTCCCAAAGAGCCGTTCAAAAATTGCATGGATAGCCACACCTGTCTCAGCTCCTCGGGGCATATTATGAGCCGTAAACAATCCATTTGGCGCTGGCAACGGATCGAGAATTTCTTGCACAGCTTCTTTAGCCAAGCTCGTAAAGGAAAGAAGATAAGAGGGGGGATAGCTAGGCAATGGCAAGGGAGGCGTTAAGAGAGGGGGCTTGGCGGCATCTTGATAGACTGCCGCAGGCATTGCAGACACTGTTTCAATCGTCAAACTCTCTTCTTCTGCCAACCGCTCTAACTCTTCCCTCCACTTCCCATCCGCTGAGAGCGTTTGGCAAAAGAGTTCAATCGGAGACAAAGTGCCCGCAGAGGCCTGTTTACGATAGTCTGGAATAGGGATGTAAAGCCGACTCTTTGCACGGGTCATAGCGACATAGAGCTGTCTTAACTTCTCTGCATCTACCTCTTCATCCGATGCAGGAGTTCTCGATCCAAGACCCAAAGCAAAAACAATCTCAAATTCAAGACCCTTGCTCACATGCATCGTCATAATCTGGACAGCATCGGCATCGGAATCTCGCCGACGAACGAGCGCCTCATCAGGATCCATCTGTTGCATGGTTTCAAAAAAGCGGAGAGCTCCGGCCAAAGAAAACCCTTCCAGTCGCTCCCATTCGAACAATGCCTCCAATACTTGATGGCATTCAGAATAAAAAGCTGGCCCAAAAGAGGCGATCTGCTCTTGTACGGTCTTCGTTCCTAGCTTCGTTTTCCAAAAGAGGTGAAAAAAAGAAGCGAGCCCCAATTCATCGAGCTGCTGACGCAAGAAAACCATCGGCGAAGAATCGATCAGCTTCAACTCTTCTGCTGGTAATCCTCCAAAAGGCCCCCCAAAAACGGCTTTGGCCTTTCCGAGCTCTTTAGGTTCTGAAAGTGACTCCAATAACTCCCAAACAGCCTCAAAAGCAAGAGAGTCAGAAAGCAGCTCTTGACTTTTTGCCACATTTGGAATGCCCGCAACGGTCAATTCTTTCTGCACTTCAGCTGCCGAATTGCGGTCTTTCACCAAAATAGCAAACCCACTGAGCGTACCTACCAAATCCTTCAATCGAACAATTTCAGATGCGATGTAGCGATGTGCTAGCTGAGGATCATCTCCGATGTATTGAAAGCAATGCACGGCTCCCTTGCCATCCGCTAAATCCAACCGTTTATCAAGACCCGCACGCACAGGTAAATAGGGGAGATTTCTCTGCTGTTTTGGCAATTTGAGCCACTCGCGATCGAATAACTGATTCAAAGCTCCTATCAACTGCTTAGACGAACGGAAATTTGTATCGAGATGATAATGATGAGCGGAATCAATCGACTCTTTGGCCTGTAAATAGGTGTAGAGATCGGCACTTCGAAAACGATAAATGGATTGTTTCGGATCTCCTACAAGATAGAGCGATTCCGTGTGTCCTAAAAAAAGCGATTGGAAAATTTCCCATTGCTGCGGATCAGTATCTTGGAATTCATCGATCAGAGCCGCTCGATACTTTTTTTGTACATTTTGTTTAAATCCAGGAGAATCAATCGCTTTTCTCATCACGCGCAAAATATCATCTGGACCAAAGCTTTCTTCTTTCGTCGATACCTTTTCAGCAATAGGCCGCCATAAAGCATGCAGCGTCTGAAGGATCTGCTTAGGATCTGCTGCCTCTGTCACAATCGGATACAGAGTACGGCATGCCCACTCAAAAAATTCAGTAGCAAATTCCTTCGCTTTTACTTTCCGATTTTCAGGAGCTAGAAATTCAAAGAGCGACCCTTTTTCTGCAATCAACTTTCGAAAAGCAGTCGCAGGATCAACAAAAGCTAATGCCAGGGCTTGCACCTGCTCATCAAATCGCCCTTTTTCACTTTTATAAGAACCCCTAAAATGCGCAAACTGCTCTTGCAAAACAACCAGCTCTACTTTTTCACGCGTTTGCAAAGCCCGTTTAAAATGCTCCAACCGCTCAGCAAATGTTTTTGAAGGTTCAATCGGAGCCCCTTTCTTAATCTTCCGGATTAAAGATTCAGCCGATAGTTTTTTCACAATTCCCAACTGCTCTGGGCACACTTCTGACATCTGCAATTTTGATTCAAAAAAATCAGAAAGCGCAGCATCCAAAGATGAGGAGCCTTGGTCTTTGATTGTGAATCCAAGCCCCGCTTCAAACGCATGTTCTTGTAAAGTTCGATAACAAAAGCCGTGAATGGTGAAAATTTGCGCTTGATCGAAGATCGCCAATGCATCGCCGATTCGGTGTAATGCCTTTTCTGAGCCAAGAAAAGGTTCGAGATAACTCCACACGGCCTCTTCTTTCAACAAAGCCTTCTGAATTCGCTCTAAATTAGATCGAATCCGCAATTTTAATTCCCGGGTCGCAGCGCGTGTGAAGGTTACGACGAGAATCTGTTCCAAAGAAAAAACTGGGTCTTCACTTAAGATCAACCGAGCGACAATATGTTCGATGGCAAAGGTTTTTCCTGTCCCAGCCGATGCTTCGAGAAAATGAGGTCCGAGCAAAGGGGCCGATTTCGATAGGCAATCAAACGTCTGCATGAGAGCTCTTAGCTTTGCGGGTTGGATATAAATCGATCAATCCAGAGAATGCCACCTCCAAAATAGGAGTCCATTCTTCTCTCTCTTTTTCAAGATCAAGACTTGGGCTTCGCTTCAATGCCCAATCTAAAATTCGATCTTCGCAATGGCCATCAACCGGTTCCCGTTTTCGCAATAGACTATCAGCCCATTCAGAATGCATAAATAGCAGCGACCCGCGCCCTTCTAAATAAAGTCCGATAAGCCTTTGTAAAGCCAGGCGAGGATCTTCAACCGTTCTCACTTTTCCCGTTTTGGTAAAATAAATATCGTGAGTTTTAGAAGAAACCAAGATAGCTAACACCTCAACCCAACTCCGAAGAACAGATCCTATCGAATCATCGCTCGTATGAAGAATGCCATTGGGAACCGCTTGAGAGGCTTCTCCAACTAAAGCAAACACCTGTCCATGGATTTCTACTTCTAGAGGTGGCTTTTGCAATCGATTGGGTCCTACTTGGTGCTCTTCAATACAACTCTCTTTCCATTCGATTGTTTGAATCGATTGAGAGGGGATCGACCACACTTGTAACTGATCTTTCACATCTTGAGCTTTTTCCAAGAGTTCTCGTTTTGCTTCTTCCCCTAATAATCCGAGAGGCAATCTTCGTTCTTGCATCATTTTTTCTAGAGCAACTTCTGGAGAGTGCTCCAATGCTTCTCGTAAAAAAAGATACCGAGTAAGTCCTGAACACTCGAAATCTTCCCATTTAGAGCAGGGCTCTTCTTTCAATTCGATTCCTACGATTTGCTTGAGATAGTACTGAAATGGATGCTTCAGCCAATTCTTGAGGTCTCGAATCGAAAGAGTTGTTTTCTCTGTGGGGGTATTTTTTTTTCTCAAAGGACTGGTTAATAAAGAACCCACCTTTGCGCTTCTTGCAGCAACAGCTGCTTGATAATCAGCTAAACACCGATTTTGGGAGCAAGCATCAAGCGGAGATGCGGGGAAAGTTTCAGCTAAATTTGACATTTGAAGATAGCCCAAAAGCTCCTGAATTAAAAGAGAAGGACTAACAGGTTTCCCATCTTCTCTAGAGCGGTGACCATATGAAAATACCAATTGCTCCTCGGCCGCGAAAAGCGCTTCTAAAAATAGATAACGATCCCAATCGCCTTTGTTGGGATGATAGACACCATTAGCCTTCAATAAATGAAGCGATGATTTCGCAGAGGAGCGCGGAAAATTCTCTTCATCCATTCCAATCAAAAAAACAATCTTAGCAGGAGCTAGAGTACCAGGCTCAATCGTTGAAAACCGAACCGCATGCAATAAGGAAGAACCGAATTCCGCGCATGAAGGGGCAAATAATAAATGTTTTACGAAAGAAAACGGAAAGACCGTTTCAGGCACTAATTGATGTGTATCTCGCAACGAAGAGAGAACTTGCGCGATTTGCTGCTTGGCCGATCGATCTTCTTCAGCCGCATCTTCGATGGTGAGAAATTCTTGAGTCAGTTGATCGATTTCCTGTACCCATAGCTGTAGAGTTCTCTCCTTTTTCCAAGAAAAAAGAATGGTTCGCAAGCGATAAAAGAGAGACTGAAATTGCTCAAATAAATCTGCTTCACTCCAGTTGAGAGCAGTTTCTCGCTCCGGATCAAAGAAAACCCATGAATCAATCAAGCGATCGAAGCCCTCTTCCCACGTTCCCATTCCCGACCCTTGAACACCGATCGTATCTGAAGTGATTTCATCTTGATGGGCACGGTCCGCTCCCCACCGAATACGGCCCTGTTCGATCCACCCTTTTATTTTTTCTAACTCATCCGATTGCCAACCTTGCTTTTGATAGAAAGCCTTGGTTTCCAATAAAGCCACCCAATTTTTTGCTTCCCAACGACCCGACACAGCTTGGCATAAACGGAGTAGCGCTTGAAAATAGGAGCTTTGTCGGATGAGATCGATTCCCGCTAAACGGAAGGGCACTTCATCTGAAAAGATACATTGAATAAGAGGCGCGTAAAGTTCCAAATCAGGGGCGTAGACCCTCATATCGGAGAAAGAAATCCCACGATCTCTTGCTCTTAAAATTTCATCGCGCAATATTTCGACCTCACGCCAGCGAGAAGCCCCAGTCTGCAAAAGGCGGATGGTCTCATCTGGCTTTTTCTCGATTGATTCCATAGTTAACAATTCATATTGCAGCTGAGTCAGTAAAGTAGAGGGCTCCCGCGCTAAATAATATTGCTCAATGACATCGACTTCATGTTGCACGGCTATTTCAAGCATTTTACGACCGAGCACACCCCAATTCGCAAGAAGAGGCTGCTCTTGACGGAGCATCTCTTCTAAAACCTGAAGTTGTTTTTCAGACACCCTGTTTTTCTGACCAAAACTAAGCAAACTCTTCCGCTCTTTTGTGGAACGAAGATCTTCCCAAAACATGGCAGTAGGAGAGAACCGAAAGAGACGAATACTCGGATGGCGTAGATAAAATCGATATGCGGCGGGCGGCATCCAGTCGTTTGCAAAAAGATAAACAGAGCCGGCTCTTTGAATTGGAATGGTGCGCAGCGCCTCTTCTAATCCAAACCAAGAATGCGTCTCAAACAACTCCTCAAAAACTGCTGCTTGCCAGCTATCTGTTCCAGATTTTGGCAACCCATACATTAAATAGTCATAAAATAGAGCTGCGCAAGAATCGACAAAATCAAGCCTTTTACGCTCTGAATCAAGAAAAGGAACCCATTCTTCGCGAGGATTTTTTTTAGACTTATTCCAGAGTGCGGCAAGCAACTCTGTTCGGGTTGGAATTGGCAAAGAGCCTGCTAAACAAGAAAGCCCCTTCTGCCAGCTCGCAAATTCCCACCCTACCACTGCTTTTTGAAGGGCCACTTTGGCGCACTCCAACAAAATCCATTCTTTCATTCCTACATGGGGAATGATGATGAGAGGCTGATCAAAAAGGCTGGCTCGATCCTGGTCAATTTGAGTGTAAAGCTGCTTTACAAGTAAATCGAGTCGGTGGCTTGAGTATACGATTGGTTCTGGCATGGCGATTGGGATTATGGCAAAATTTACTTCGTGAAAGCAATCTAAAGGTAAGGTATCCTGAAGACAGAATCATCTGGTCGACAATTGCGTTGGTTTGCAAAAACTAATTATCGCTCTTTTTACCTGCTTAATGCGACCCAATTCTTGGGAGCATTAAACGACAATGTATTTAAACTTTTAGTCATCTATTTATTAATTAATATTAAAGGTCCCGCTGCAGCTAATACCATCCTTTCTTTGGCTGGAGCGATTTTTGTGATTCCCTTTCTACTCTTTTCATCCAGCGCAGGAATTCTAGCTGACCGCTTAAGTAAACGGACAATCATCGTTTATACGAAAATCTTAGAGCTTCTTATTATGTCATTCGGCTTGATCGCCGTCATGTTCGGCTCTGAAATCGGATCTTATACAGCTCTTTTTTTCATGGCTGCTCAAAGCGCCCTATTCGGCCCCTCAAAATATGGAATCATTCCTGAACTTGTCGAAAGTAAAATGGTTTCAAAAGCCAACGGCTCGATGACCTCCTTTACTTATTTAGCCATTATCTTAGGCACTTTTTTAGCTTCCTTTATTGCCGATATCACCCACAAAAATTTTGTGATTGAAGCGCTCTTTTGCGTCTTCATTGCTATCTTAGGACTTTTAACTAGCCTCGGAATTGCACGAACTGCTCCACAAAACTCTCCCAAAAGGATTAATCCTTTCTTCCTTTATGAAATTTATCAGACCCTAAAGATGAGTTGGAATGTACCCCATCTATTGCCCGCTATTTTTGGGTCATCCTTTTTCCTTTTTGTCGGTGCCTTTTCGCAGTTGAACATCATTCCATTCGCCATGCAATCTCTAGGTTTAAGCGAAGTGGGTGGGGGATATTTGTTCTTAGCGGTAGCGGTCGGCATTGCCATTGGCGCAGTTTTGGCAGGACAGCTATCCAAAGATAAGGTGGAACCAGGCCTTTCCTGTATCACAGGTTATTTCATTGGAATTTTCTTTATAGCCCTCTATTTTTTCTCTTACTCTCTCATCATGACCATTATCTGGTTGGCTTTACTCGGAGTAGTGGGAGGAGCCTATCTCATTCCCTTCGATTCCTTTATTCAGGTGAATAGCCCAGACGAAAAGAGGGGACAAGTCATTGCAGCCGCTAATTTCTTCAGCTTTACCGGCGTGTTAATGGCCGCTTTTTGCCTCTATTTTATCAGCGAAAATCTAGGATTTTCCGCTGCCAGCGGCTTTTTTCTCATGGGAGTGATCACGTTAGTAGTCAATGTGGTTATGACTGGAAGGCTCTCCTCCCTCTTTTTCCCCTTCTTTGTGAAGAAAATTCTCAAGCGCTTTCGAAAACTGTCAGTCGCAGGGCCAACGCCCTCCCAAGATACATTGATTATTTTACAGAGCAATTCCTGGTGGGATGCCATTCTCCTTTATTCTTGCCTCCCTAACCTAATGATTCTTGTTCCAAGCCCTTTCCTTCGCCGTTTCCCCTGGTTTAACGGATGGGTGGATTCGATTCGGATTGTACCCGACGATTTAGACGATCCTCGACACATCAACCGCCTCAATGAGGTCATTAAAAAATGGCAAGATCGGCATCACACCGTTTGCCTGTTTGTTCGCAAACGAGAAGACGCTCCAGAATTAATCAAAGCCTATAAAAAATCACTCGATCGTATTCGCTGTCCAATCCTCTTCGCTCATGGCAAAAAAGAACGCATTCCCAAAGGTCTTTTAGGTCGTTGGGATCAAAAACAAATCACGTTGAGTTTTACTAAAGAATAGGCCCAGATTTCTCTGAGCCCAAAAGAAATTAATTACTTACCACTTCTTCGGCAGCTTTTCGTTTTACGATATAGCCGTCAGCAAAACCAGGTGCAGAACCCCACCAAGGCTTCCCGCTGAAGAACACCGCATCGCTCTTATGGAAAACGCGGAACGCACTTCCGTTTTGAAGAGCCATCTGTTCACCTTTCATATAAAAGAAAAAGTCGATCTGTTCATTTTTTTCTGCGATTTGGCAGGCTTCCTCTAATGTCACACCGCTCACCATACCAATGACGTTTTCCCAATCAGCACCGCCGAATTGCGCTACATCGCTAACCTTTTCACACTTGTACTTTTCAATCATTTGCGCTTCTGTCGGAACAGGGGGTTCTTCTTTGGGCCACGGACGCAAGTCTTTCCATTCCACAGGTTTTGAAAAGGGAATCTCAATTTTGTTTTCGGCAAATAAACTACCTGCCATTGCAACGGCAGCCGAAATAATTACGCTTGAAGATTTCATCTATAACTCCTTGATTCATTAAAATTGCGAACCAAGGTTATTAAACAAAGAGAAATCAAACAAGACAGAAAAAGTATTTTAAATCTAAATTAAAAATAGAAAAGCCCTCATGCGAGGGCTTTAATTTTTAGAATGCGTAGATAAACTCAAGTTCCCATTGCTTGTATTTCAAGTTGGGACCGATGTCCGTATCCAGGGTATTACTGATTTTTAGGTTTTGTTCCATCGTCAGGTTATCGGTGAAAGCGTAGAGGGCATCAATTTCAAATCCTGCGTAGTTACAACCACCGACAGCAGTCGCTTGAGTAGTAGGAGTTCCACCGCCTGCATCCGTTGTGTAAAAACCTACGTTCGCAGCATTGCCTCGGCCAATCCCCGAAGTGTCGATATCAGGAATGGCTTGCGCTTGAACCCACTGATAATTTGCGTCGACAGCCCAATCTCCAGCCTTCTTAACAACTCCGATCGAGATACCAGCATACCAACCTACGCGCTGCTTGGTATAACCTGTCTGTACTACATCTTGAGCCAACGCATTGATCAGCGCGGCTGCATAGGGTCTAATCAAACGGCGGCTAAACCATTCTGGATATGCTTGGTATTGAACGGTAAATTGATTCACCAAGAATTTCCATCTTTGAGGATTTTCTGTAGAGGGATAAGGCTTATACCAGTTGATGATCGAATATTTTAAATTTAAACCTGTATTTGCGACTCGGAGCGCCCCGATTTCCATCGCTTCTCCATAATGGTTGAAGCGGTCATCGATTACAAACCCTGCTACGTTCGTGTAAAAATCGCCAATATCTTCAAAAGCTTTACTAAAACGGAAGAGCAAACCATCAAAAACAGCTCCAAATTCAATTTTTGAATCGAACACGTTCGATAAATAACGGCGACCTAATTCTGCGTCCCATGTAAAGGTATCGCCAGCGACAAGACGACCGCCCAAATAAGCTTTTTCTAATTTTACTTTGTTGACAGTACCGCTACGAGAACCCATATCGTTATCAAATTCTACTTTCATCGCAGCCCAGGTGCGATCGGTGCGATAATCCATCATCAAGTTGAACTCAACATCCCATGCTAACGAAGGCTTTTTTAGGGGAGATCCTTCACCGCGCTGCTCAATAAAAGTCGATGACCCTTGCGCTTTAGCCTTTTCATTTGTCAGCTGGCATTCCGTTCTCACTTCACCGCTAATAGAAAGGTCTCCGCCTACCTCTTTTACGCTGATCAGACGTTTATCTTGCAGCCAACGTCTCAAGGCCTCCATATCAACCCTTTCTTTCTTTTCTTCACCCTGTACGTCCATCGTCTGAGCAAGGACAGGGGATGGAGTGGGAGCCACTGTTGTTGTTTGGCTATAAATAGAACTTCCTGCAATCAAAACTGCGGAAAATAGAAACGAACGCGTCATTAAAAGCCTTCCCTTAGAAAAAATGAACCTTAAAGGATAAGGGAAGACGAAAATATTAAGCAAAAGAAAGAATCTGTTAAAAACGGATCTCGCCAGACAGGGTAATCGCATTTTCGACCCAGCCCCTCCACTCGAGATTCAAAAGAATTTTAGATGTGTTGCAAAAAGAACAACCAAGCAGAGGCCCAACCGGATATTTTTGATGTAAATAGAACCCACCGATGTGCGTATGGTCTAGTTTCCAGCGAGATCTCATGACGATGACCCCACTATAAGGCGAAAACCAGCCTAATTTCTGACTGAGTGTTGCCCCGACTGCCCAAAATCGCATGAGAAGATCTGCATGGCGACTCACGATTTCACCATCGACTTTCAAAGGACCCGACATCCAATCCCAACCACCCGCTTCACCATAGGCGCTCAAAGTCGTATCCTTCACCTCTATCAGTATTAGCTTAGCTTCTCCATACCAAATCAAACCTCCGCTAAAGTTATATTGATAGGGGACATGACTCAATGAAAAATGGATTTTTTTCGATCCACTACCGCCCACAAAAGAGAGATCCAAACGCTCTTTGATCGACCAAGTGACCGAGCCGAGCGAAGAAATGCCATCGAGTTCAATTCGATTAACAGGAGTCTCATGTCTTGACCCCGATAGTTTTTGGCAGGTGAGAAAATCCTCGAGAAAAGAAGCTCTTGGCTGACACCAGACTGTATCGGGAATAAAGAGCCCATCTTGCAGCAGAGCTGGCGATGCAGGATTTCCGATTGGCGCCGCCTGCAAACTCCAAACGCTTAAAATCAGCAGGAGCCTTTTCATATCAGAATCTTAAATCGCCAGAAATAGTGACCGCTTCCTCGTCAACCAATCTTCCTTCGACATTGAGCATAAAATAACGGCCCGTGCTCAGTGTGCAGCCGATAAAAACACCCACTGGGGTTCTATTCTTAAAGCTATTATTTCCTGAACCATTATTGGAGATCGGAACAGTGAAATCGCCTACCTTTACTTTGGCATTCGAATATTTCAAACCTACATAAGGAGTAAAAATCTCAATCTTAAAAGAGAGGTCAAGGTCAATCTGCCATTCTCTCCATAAAAGGTGCGTCCCATTGGTTGGTTGAGAAGCGCCATCAATCGTCAACCATACATTGGAGTAATCGGAATGCTCGTATCTACCGCCGAGACTTAGAGAAGTACAGCCCCATTCAAAGAGGATTCCGCGCGCACCCACACCCCACAAAAAGTTATAAAACGTCTCTAACTCAGCTAAACTCGTGCTATTGTCAATGGTAAAACGCCATTCCGAAGAGACGCGAGAAGAACCCAAGATGCCAAAAATATCGAGTCGGTCAAGAATATTTAGTGTCACTGTGCCCGAATTCGTATTTTGCTCGTAACTATCCACTCGCCCCGAGCTTTGATTGTACTGCTCGAGTCGCCCATCCGCAACAAAGTCTCCCTCATATCCAGCTCTTAGATCGACCCAGCTATCGCGAGAAATAAAAAAGCCCTCTTCAATGACTTGAGGAGCCGAAGGATTTCCAACTGGAGCACAAAACAGTCTCGCCGAAAGTGCGAGCAATAGCGCTGTTTTTTTCATTTATTCCTCCAGTCCATGCTAATTGCATAGCAGATGTTAAGAAAAAAGAAAAAGACTTTCAGGCGTATTGAAAAGGGAGATGGTAACAAATCCAGTTACCACCACCTTGTTGATCAAACCAATGGCTTAAAGGCATTCCCTTCAAAGACAAACGAGAAAAACGCCATACATCAACCCGTCCCGAAGGGGAAACCGCTAAAGCAAAACAACTCACAATCCAATTGGTATCACCAAACACGATGGGTGCTGGAGCAGCAAAACCTTTACTGCGTAATTCCTCGATGAGCAAAGCATCCATATCCATTTCGGTAAACGGCGTGTCAATGATACGCAAAAGCTCTTTTTTTATTCTCTCTTGTAAAGCCAAAGGAGTCCAGAAACGCTGTTTAGAAAAGTTCAAAGGAAATGATCCAAGCCCAAGTCTCATCCCTACTCGATCTGCACACATCGCGCACGCATCTGCTTGCATCAAAGGTGTAGAATGATACAAAAATCCATCGACTGTCTCACTTCGCGCTTCTTGGCCATCGATTAGATATCTCCTCAAAGAGGCAATATTCCCAGCTGACCCTCTCTGTCTTTGACGATGTAGAAACAGGGGTCGTTCTTCATTTGGGAGTGTTTCTGAAAATAGTTCGATCAAATATTCTTCTTCTTCGCTACTCAGGCTCCTGTCTTGCCAAAATGCCCTCATCTGTTCCATAGCTACATGAACGTTTTCTGGCATCCATTCAGGTCGAAAAAGAAAAGCATGGGTGGGCGACTGCATAAGAATCGGTCCTGGTGAGACCAATTGTCGACAATTCTCTAGGAAATCAAGGCACTCTTCTGGGCGTTCAATCTTTTGCTCATAGATTGAAAATGGCTCTGCTCTTTGATAGTAGGCCATGAGCAAAGTCTGCATCGTACCACCAGAGCTATACTCCCATGGTTTTTTATATCCTTTATCTAAATGGCCATTTTTTTTGGCGCGAAGTAATGTTCCTTCGAGATATTCAGGAGTTTGGATAAAACGGATGATCTCTCTGGATAAGCTAACTAAAACGGCTTCTAATTCTGGTTTTTGTCTTACTAACTCAAATTCTTGCGCGCTGAAAAATTCAACCAAGCTATTGATAAAATCTTTTTCGTCATAAATAAAGGTCCAAACTGCGCTATTGGATCGTCCATGCTTATAGGCTAAGCGGAATCCCGCTGTACTATCATCCACAATCTCTTCCACTCTTTGTGCAAGGGCGGGATCGAATACCTCCTGAAATAATTCTGGTATCGAATGGATATAAGCATTGATCAAAAAGGGGAACAAATTAGCTAGTTGCTCAGATTTGCCGATTTCCTCATCCCAAATTCGCTTTGCGCTTTGGGCGGAATAAATGGCTGTTGCCCACTCAGATTTTAATTGCTGACGCTGGGCCTCGTTCACCGATCGTTCAAAAACCGCTTCAATTGCGTCAGCTGCCCGATTGGCCCTCTCATACTCTTCTTTCAAAGATTGCAAATGCTGATTTACGATTTGTAGCTTTTCGTTGATTTGCGAATAGAGAAAAGCTCCTATTCCACCGGGTTGCTCAGGATGTAAACCCAGACTCACATAGAGATTCCAGCGAGCAAAATCAATCTTCGCGTCGCTAAATGAGGCAAGTGTTGACTCCCACGCTCGTAGCATAGAACAATCGGCTAGCGCCTGAAAAGCTGAAAAAGCCAATGTTACTTTCTCTTTCCAGTCAGCTACTTTCTTTGTTCTTGGACTCTCGCGCTGATAATGAATCGCTGACTGCCGGGCGAGAAGATCTTTCATCTGCAATCGCTCTGCCATTTCCTCTTCTTCCAGATCCTTGCTATCAAGCCCAACGAAGCGAAGCAATACTCCCTCGATCAATTCTTTGGCCGTCCGAGCCCCCTCAATTTTGCCAAGCCACTGTCGCAATTGCTCTTCACGATTTCCACCAGACAATACCCCGCTGACTGCAAAAGCAGCTTGCAATCCAGGAGAGTATGGCAATAGATCAAAAGAATAAAGGGGACGAAGTAGGTCAGAATGAACAGAAGCTGGGCAAAGAGGGACGCTATACTCTTTTCCTTCAATTACCCGACTGAGCTTTCCTCGGGTTAAAAGGTCTTGCAAGTCTTGCAAAAAACGGAGAGGCTGCTGTTCCTGCACCAAGATGGCAGGAGCTGTGGCAAAACAAGAGCCGGTGATCTGTCGAAGCCAGGTAAACCAAGCCGTCAAGATGGCCCGTAGTAGGTGCGATGTCCGAATCTGCTTGATGGAGGCTGGCCATAAAGTTTGCTTAACGACCGCTTCTGCTAATCGATTGCAAACGGGAGGGGCAAAAGTCTGGATTTTTTTTTGAATCCTTCCATCTTCAATCAAATGATTCAAGCATAAAGCGACATGGTTAAAAATAAAATTATCATCCGACAATCCCAGCAAAAAAGGGGCGCGCAGCAATTCTTCTCGAAATTGAGCCGCCAACTCCAAGTCGATCTGCCCCTCTTCGCTAACCAAAGCCTCAGCAATCGACCGAGCTATAAAGCAAGATCGAAAGCGTAGTCCATCTTGGATGGGACAAATTTCCATTTTACGAGAAATCTCTGCCAAACGGGCGAAATCGACCGCTTTGAGGAGAGGGGTAGGAGGGGCGCGCCGCAAGGCGGAAATTAAATCTGTCCAGAGGTCCACAAACTACTCTTACAAGAAAATTCTTTGGAATGTAAAGCCGTTTTACACAAGTCCGTTTCCAGTATTTGCCAGATATTGTAAGCTAGATAGAGTTTTTAGAGGTTCTTCCATGAAAATCAAAGTTAAAGATAAGCACATCGAACTCCCCGACGGCATTTCAGCTAAAGAAGCCGCTGAAAAACTCCACCTGACAGCTCCCGACCAAGCCGTGGCGGTCAGCATCAATGGAAAACCCAAAGATCTCACCACGATCCTACAAGACGGCGACGAAGTCCGCTTCTGGAACTTCGACGATCCAGAAGGACGCGAAGTATTCTGGCACACTTCTGCACACGTACTTGCACAGGCAATTCTCCGTCTTTGGCCCAATGCTCAGCCAACGATCGGCCCTCCTCTTGAACAGGGGTTTTATTATGATTTCGGCAATTTGACAATCTCCGACCAAGATTTTGCTAAAATTGAAGAGCAAGTAGAAACGATCATAGCTGAAAATCACAAAACAGAACGCTCCGAATTCGCCAACAAAGAAGAGGCGAAAACAGCCTTTGCCCACAATCCATATAAACGGGAATTAATCGATAGTTTTGAAGAAACCCCTATTTCCGCTTATCGTCAAGGTGAGTTCATCGACCTTTGCCGCGGACCTCACATGGCCGCCCTCGGCAAAATCAAAGCATTTAAAATCCTTAAAACATCTGGTGCATATTGGCGCGGCGATTCGAATCGAGAAATGCTCACCCGTATTTATGGCATTTCTTTCCCAGATAAAAAGCGGATGAAGGACTATATCCTGTTTCTAGAAGAAGCCAAAAAACGAGACCACAAAACACTCGGCGCAGCCCTTGATCTCTTCTCTTTTAAAGAAGAAGCTCCCGGCATGCCATTCATCCATCCGCGTGGGTTGATCATTTGGAATCGCCTTCTCGATTTTCTTCGCGACACCCTTAAAGAAGGGGGTTACGTCGAAATCAAAACGCCTTCGATGATGAGCAAAGAACTATGGGAGCGTTCTGGCCACTGGTTCCACTACCGGGAAAACATGTATACTTCTCAAGTCGAAGATCGAGAATATGCGATTAAGCCGATGAATTGCCCTGGTTGCATGCTTTATTTCAAATCAGCCACTCACAGTTATCGAGAATTGCCTCTGCGCGTCGCAGAAATCGGTCACGTTCATCGCTTTGAAGCATCAGGCGCCTTAAACGGTCTTTTCCGCGTTCGAAGCTTTCACCAAGACGACGCTCACATGTTCATGCGTCCCGATCAAATCAGAGATGAGATCAACCACATTCTTCAACTCGCTGATATGATTTATATGACCTTTGGACTCTCTTATAAGCTCGAGCTTTCCACTCGTCCAGAAAAAGGGAAGACAATCGGGTCAGATGAAGAGTGGGATAATGCGACAAACGGCCTGAAAGGAGCTCTCGACGATTGGGGCCACTCCTACCGGGTGAATGAAGGCGATGGAGCTTTCTATGGTCCTAAGATCGATATTCACATCCGCGATGCTCTAGGTCGCCACTGGCAGTGCGGAACGGTTCAGCTCGATATGGCGCTTCCACAGAAATTCGAACTTGAATACGTAGACAACGACGGAAGCCATAAACGCCCAGTTATGCTTCACCGCGCGCTCTTTGGATCAATTGAGCGTTTCTTCGGTATTTTGGTGGAGCACTTTGGCGGCAAATTCCCATTCTGGCTCAGCCCTTACCAAATTCGCATTCTAACCGTTGCGGATCGACACATACCTTACGCAGAAGAATTAGCAAAAAAATTCAAAGCCAAGGGATTTGTGTGTGATATCGATGATTCAAATGAATCGGTTGGAAAAAAAGTGCGCACCGCTCAACTGCTCAAGACAAATTACATGCTTACCATTGGCGATAAAGAGATCGAAAATAAAACAGCCGCTCTCCGTACACGCGACAATGTGGTGCATGGCGAGATTGACATTTCAGATTTTCTTGCTAAAGTCGAAAAGGAACGGGACACACGGGCTCTGATGTCGCCCTATTCTACAGCCCTCTAGAAAGAAGGAAATTCGCATGGTTACGATTTGCGTTAGTAGCTTCAAAGGCGGAACCGCCAAAACTTCGACCTCGCTTCATATCGGATCGGCCCTTTGCCGTTTTCACAAGAAGCGAGTACTTTTAATCGACTTTGATGCGCAGGCAAATCTGACCACTGGACTCGGATTTGATCCAGATGAACAAGACAGCATGGCACCTGTTTTACAAGGTGAAAAAAATATTCAGGAAGTGATTTTAGAGACGTGCATTCCAAACATGCACATCATTCCGGCCGATACTTGGTTAGAACGGGTAGAAGTTTCAGGATCGCTTGCTGCGGATCGTTATTCACATGAGCGCTTAAAAGAAATTCTGCGTCCACTTGATTACGATTTTATTTTAATCGATACACCTCCTTCTCTTTGTTGGTTAACTGAATCTTCTCTCATCGCTTCACAATTTTCTCTGGTTTGCGCAACACCTGAATTTTATAGCGTTAAAGGTCTGCAACGACTTTCTCTTTTTATTAATAATATTTCTGAAAGACACGATACAAAAATTCTAGGAGTTGCACTCTCATTTTGGAATCCGAGAGGCAAGAGTAACGATGCATTTTTAAATGTGATTGAAGAAACATTTCCAGGAAAACTCTTGCAAGCAAAAATCAGACGCGATATCGCAGTATCTGAGGCCACCATATATGGCAAACCGATTTTCGACACGGCACCAAAAAGCCGCGCGTCGCTCGACTACATGGCCCTCACACAAGAAATTTTAAAGAGGACGTAGCGTATGTCAAAATTTAATGATCTGCTCAATCTCCGATTCAAAACTAAGGAAACGCAGCAGCCTAAAATGACGGCGCTCGTCGAGCGTTCGAATAATGGCGATCTATCGAGTTTTTCTGGCGTATTTCGCATTTCAGCCCTCAATGATAAGGAGAAAGCTGACCTCGAGCAAATTTTAAAAAGTTTCCGCTTAACAGATACTTATGATGTCGATTCCGATTTAAAAGCTCTCACAGCGATCACTTCTGAAGTGAAGGCTATCACGAATCAAGCGGTGATTTTGCACGGCGAAAGAATTAAGCGGGCACAAGATATCCTCAAAAAATACCGCGACGGCGCCTTCACTGCATGGCTTTTTGCTACCTACGGCAATCGCCAAACGCCATATAATTTCCTCCAATATTATGAATTTCATATGGCTATGCCGCAACCTCTGCATGCTAAAATCGACCAGATGCCGCGCCAAGCTGTGTACAGCCTAGCCTCGCGACAAGGCCCTATGGAGAAGAAAGAGGCGATTGTTCGCAATTACAACGGACAGGCGAAACAAGAGCTCCTCTCGCTCATTCGGTTAGAATTTCCACTTGCAGAAGATGATAAGCGTCATCCTAATTACGCATCGCATGCAATTAACTTCCTGAAAAGAGCGCGCGAAATGGTGAAAAATCCTCTTTGCGTTCCATCAGAAGTAGAGAAAAAACAGCTTCAGCAATTGCTGACGCAGCTCAACTCTTTATTAGAGAAACGATAATCCCAGCCTCATGAATTCAAGTGCGCGCCACGAAGTGTATGTTAGTCCTTTTTCGGCGCGCTACTGCAGCCCTGAAATTTCTTATCTTTTTTCCTCTCACTGGAAAATTAAAACTTACAGACAGCTTTGGGTGGCTCTAGCAAAAGCTCAAGCCAATCTCGGCCTCTCTATTTCAAAGGCTCAAATTGCCGAATTAGAAGCGAGCGTCGCTCAGATCGACTTTGAAAAAATACACGAATATGAAAAAAAATTCCGCCATGACATCATGGCGCATATTCATGCCTTTGGCGACTTATGCCCCACAGCAAAAGGAATCATCCACCTCGGGGCTACTTCATCTTACGTTACAGACAACGCCGATCTCATTCAACTAAAGCAAGCCCTGGGTATCCTTTTTCAAAAACTACTTCAAATCATCGATAAATTGGCTCAGCTTGCAG
>JBEHXF010000029.1:0-24035 GCA_048498835.1 Chlamydiota bacterium
GTCGATCGAGCTCCCGACTTTCTCGCCGCTAAGCTAGTTTATAAAATCCTTTCCTATCAATTTCAATCCAAGAAGAAACCATGACGATTCGCGAATTCATGAAAAAAAATTACAAACACTTCAATGCGGCGATTTGTGTAGACGCGGCTGAAGGGTGGATTGATCTGTTGAAAAAAAAGGGAAAAATGCTGGTCACTCTCGCTGGAGCGATGAGTACCGCGGAGCTTGGGATTTCTCTCGCAGAGATGATTCGACAAGATAAAGTTCATGCTATTTCGTGCACGGGAGCTAACTTAGAAGAAGATATCTTCAACTTGGTTGCTCACAATCATTATCAAAGAATTCCCGATTATCGTTCGCTGACTAAAAAAGACGAATTTAAGCTCCTCAAGAAGGGGATGAATCGAGTCACGGATACTTGTATTCCCGAAGAAAAGGCATTTCGCCGCATCGAAAAGGAAATTCTCGCTCTTTGGGTCAAGGCTGATAAGGCTAAAAAAAGTTACTTTCCCTATGAATTCATGTACCAGCTTTTAGATCTTCCTTCCATTCGCAAAACGTTTGAGATCGATCCGAAACATTCCTGGGTTTTAGCGGCAAAAGAGAAGAATCTCCCTATCCTTTCTCCTGGTTGGGAAGACTCGACCTTAGGCAATATTTTCGTCTCTCATGTTATCTCGAAGGATCTGAGCCGTTTCAATATCGTCAAATCGGGCTTGGAGCAGATGGCGTTTTTTATCGACTGGTACAAAAAACATTCGCGCAAATCGAAAATCGGATTTTTCCAAATAGGCGGGGGAATTGCTGGCGATTTTCCCATCTGCGCGGTACCGCTCATTCGGCAAGATCTCGGACAAAAGGTGCCATACTGGGGTTATTTTTGCCAAATCAGCGATAGCGTCACTTCGTTTGGTTCCTACAGCGGTGCTGTGCCTAATGAGAAAATCACCTGGGGCAAGCTCGATGCTGACACCCCGAGCTTTGTGATTGAATCCGATGCGTCCATTGTGGCGCCACTCGTGTTTCACTACGTTCTCGATCGTTAATAAATCTTTTTTGTAGCGCTGAAGAAAAGATAATCACAGAGTTATACAGAGAAGAAAATGAATCTTCGATTCAGATTGAGGGTATAAACGAGAAAGATATCAGCGCAGAGGAAAAGCAGAGGCGCTGAGACGCAGAGAAAAAATGCGAGAGTAATCAAAATTCAGAATTTCTTAAGGAACAGGATAAGTAGGATCGACAAAGTGGGCATGAGCAGCAGGATTATCTTTGGGTTGCAGGGCTTCCCTGCATCTTGTAATTTTATCGTTCCCATCGTTATATCGTTATATCGTTTTTTAGTCCTATTCCTCGAAAATTGTTCTGATTTAAGTAAAAAAACAACGATTAAACGATATAACGATATAACGATGAGAAAAGAACTTTAAACAGGATAAGTAGGATCGACAAAGTTGGCATGATCAGCAGGATTATCTTTGGGTTGCAGGGCTTCCCTGCATCTTGCAAATCCTACCTGATCCTCCCGCGAAGCGGATCCTGTCTTTCTTTTCGACTTAAACTTTCTTTATAGAACACCTTCTTTGAGAATTGCAGAAAAAGCCCCTTCGAAGGAACTTTTTCTTTCATATAAATTTAAAAGATCTTAAAATTAGACCGAATAAATTTTTAACAGTTTCATACAAATGGAGGTTAAAATGGATTTCTCTTTGAAAAATGTAATTCATCACGGTGTTGAAGCCGCGGCTTGCATTGGAGTGGGATCTTTGGTTATTTCCAGTGTTACAAGCGCAACAATTGCGTATGGAACAGCGAAAATTTCTTATATGGCTACTCGGAAGCTATTAAGTAACTATATGCCTAATATGTCGCTCAGCCTCAATCAAAATATCAGCTGGGGCGTTGGTTTGCTCGCAGGGGGAGGCGCTTTGTATAAAGCTACCCACTTGTTAGCAGGTCCTGCACTCAATGCGTTGGAAACGATTGGAGCCGAAGTTGTAACTACCGTGAGTGGCATGGGTGTGCGCGCTCTTGCGGATAAGAGTTTTGCTTACTTCTCACCGAATGAAATGAAGCGAGCTTAACTTTCAAGAGGCTGGAATTTATTCCAGCCTTTCTAAATACGAGTTGATCACTTCGTCGACCGCTTGTTTGAGTTGGCTATTGACCGGAGGAAGTTGATCGACCACTTGCTGTGCCCAGAGGAAATATTCATCAATTCTTTTCTGCGGCCAATCTGTTGGTGGATTTTGTGATAAATCGGTCAGATTGTAGAGCTTATCCGAGAGCTTAATCAGAGCAGCTCCCGAAGATTTGTGGTGTGCATCGGCAATTTGCAATCTTTTTCTCTCTTCTTTCGATAGCGATTTATCATCAGTTACCTCGCGAACATATCCCTCAACCTTTAGTCCAAAACGAGCGCTAATCTCTTCAAAGGTTGTATCGGTATCTTCGACGGTATCGTGGAGAAGGGCACCAATCAAAACATCCGCATCACGCACTTGCCCTAGATGAGCTAAGGTATAAGAAACCCCGATGGGGTGAATAATGTATGGCGTGCCCTGTGGATCTTTTCTTTTTTGGTATTGATGTTTTTCGGCAGAAAAGACCATCGCATCGAGAATTCGAGCTGTATCTGTTTCGCTAATTTCTCTTTTATCGACTAAAGCTTGCACAAAACCGAGATACTTCTCACACGTCAGCATGACTTTTGAGTGGCTGTTTGAATGCGTCCGCACAGCGTCTTTAACTAAAGACAGAGGTGTTGTAGCAAAAGAGCTGCAAATCAGTAGAGAAGCTGCAAAAAAAGGGACCATAAACCACCTTCCATTTAAAGATTTGGGTAGCCCTAAATATGTCATGCTGAGCTTATCTACAAAAGTCCAAAGTAACGATAACGCCACGAAGCGTGGCTAACGATATAACGTCGGGGAAGCCCCGAACCCCCTTTTATTTTGCAGGGCTTCCCTGCATCGTTCTATCGTTGAATTCGCTTTACAGTACCAAAGCTCTAGGACCTATTTAAGACTACCGAGTTTTGGGGAGAGAAATTAATAGCTTCTTAGGATTTTTTGTGCTTTTTTTACTTGTGCAAGACGCTCTTTTTTCCATGCATCGGCAATTTCTTTTCTCTTCGCGTTTGGATTTTTCTCTAAGTAGTGTTGAATGAAATTGAGATAAGCCCACTCTTTTTTAGGTGTTGCGGTTCTCTTTTGTCTGGTTTCGTATTCTCGTTGCCAAAAATTTGCAAATTCCTGGTAGGTGGGCGGCGTACCAGCTAGCCATTGCTCTTTGATCCAATCTTGTCCAAAGGCGGTAAAATGGAAGTGGGTTCCCACTAATTTTTGCATAAAAAGACGGGTGTTTTGATCGTTCTTATAGCTTCCGAGCAAGATTAAGGTTTTGGGGGAGAGGGGGTAGGCTACCCCTTTTTTGGCTTTGGAAACTGCAGGTATAAGGGGAGAAGTTAAAATTTCGCCAGATTTGAGGAAGTATAGAATTCTTCGGATCACTTCTCCTTTTTTGCCTGAAAAGGGGATGTGCAGATGCTCACAAACATCTTTTAGCTCTCCCATATTCAGGTAGTGAAGAGCTGTTTGCAATTCTGAGATATTTTTTTGGCTCATAGCGCAATTGTAAGGGAGATGTGGGAAATTTTCTAGACGTTTAAAGTGGGTGTTGATAAAAATTTTAACTTTAATCTTGGGAAAAAAATCCATGACAACTGCAATACAAAACATGGCTTCAAAAGTTCGTTTTTGGGGTTATAGAACATCCACAGTTCTTAAATCGTTTAAAACTCTCTACACTTTGCCTCAATCAAAAATTGATGCATTTTTAGATTCTTATGTGATCTATGATCATGACTGGGCAGAGGAAAAAGAGCTTCTCGCTAAACTCGGCCCCAATTATGAGCAGGAAATCCAGAAGAAATTGGTCGATTACTACTCTGTTCTCAATCATCTCTGCTCGATTGGACAGGTGGAAAAGATGTATATCCCTCCTGCGATTGATCTGTCCAAGAGCATCATCGCCAATCAAAAGCTGTTTGAGAGATTGTTGTGCCGCGATTTGGGTCTGACCTCGGAACATCGCGTTTTGGATATCGGATGCGGCAGGGGACGGGTTGCTAGCCATTTAGCGCAAGCGAGTGGCGCTCGTTTGGTCGGTATGAATATCGATCCTGATCAGCTAGAAAGCGCAAAAAAATTCGCCGCAGGAAATGGCCTTTCCAAGCGTTGCGAGTTCATCCGAGGAGATCTCAATCAGATACCTTATGCTTTTGCAGATGCGTCTTTCGATCATATTTATGAGATCCAATGTATCTTCAGCCTCTCAAAAGATTTAGGGAAGACATTTAAAGAGATCCACAGGCTGTTGAAGCCAGGTGGAAGATTCGGCTGTCTAGAGTGGGCGAGCCTACCTGCTTATGATCCCAAAAATTCTCATCATGCCGATCTCATGAGAAGGATTAAACCGCTCATTGGAGCGATCGGCACCCATTCAGTGGAAAATTGCATCCGACTTTTGGAAAATGCTGGCTTTAAGATCATCAAAAACGAAAATGCGAGCATAGGAGGATATCAAGCTCCTCTGATTCAAAACGCCGATAAGTTCTTCACCCGAATCAATCGGTTGATCAACTTGTCTGTCGCTTGCAAAATCTTGCCGGCCCATTTCAAAGCGCTGTTCGATCGTCTGACCAAGGACGGAGAGGCATTTGTCGAAGCAGATCGTTTAGGATTGGTGACGACAAGTCAATATATCGTAGCAGAGAAGATTTAATCTATTGCAAGAGGTCGGGAATGTTCCCGATCTCTTAAAATCTGATGAGAGTAGAATTCTCGGTAAGAATCGATTTTGTCGTCAATTCTAACCATTAAAATGGAATTTGATGCTTCTATTGAAAAGCCCGATTTATCATATCCATTTATAATGATCAGAGTAAAATCTAATTTAGGGAAATAGTTCCTCAGTGCACGATTGAGTTTTTCTGCGTAGTTGTAGGAAATCTCCACGTTTTCCTCAAATTTCCATATGCGGTGTGGATCGGAAAGCGAAAGAGGTTGCGCTGTTCTGACGAAAAAAACTTTTCCCGGATAATTGGCGAGTTGTCTAAAACGATCGATTCTTCTCTGGCATTTCAGCGTAAATTCTTTGACATTGTAATTTGCATCTTCCCAATCTCCTTCATTGAGAAATTCCAGGTGATAATGCAAATTCAATAGGGATTG
The DNA here is from genome assembly GCA_048498835.1 of Chlamydiota bacterium. Classification (GTDB taxonomy): domain Bacteria; phylum Chlamydiota; class Chlamydiia; order Chlamydiales; family SM23-39; genus CAITMJ01. The sequence continues at coordinate 5,235 of JBEHXF010000029.1, forward strand.
TCCTGAGATTTTAAGCATGTCGACATTTAAAAAATAAAGAAAATCTTCCTCTAAAAGCTCGATCAGCTTTTCACCATCAAAAGAAATAATCCAATCAAACGGAAAAGCTGCTTTTCTAATTCCGCATTCTCTCTGCATCCGAGCGGTGGTGCAAAAAGATCCCAAGCTGACAAAGAGAGGTTCACGCCTTATTTCATATTCAATATCATCTCCCAAATTTGAATCTTTTGTCTCGGCACTTAATAGAGAAGCAGAAATGAATAAGGAGAGACAAAAACCTCTGAACTTAAATCTCTTCATCTAATTCGGTATTAAAAAGAGTATCCAATTTTTCCATAGAATTGATTGGAACTATAGCCACTTCCAAATTCTCCGTCGTAGCTAATGGAGCCGTAACCGTTCCAGTTCGTTTGCCAAAAGAGTTCAATGGCAGGAGAGAAGAGACTTTGCGCAGAGGTAAAGGACTCAACAACAAAGGATGTAGGAGCGCTCACGATGGCTGCATTGACCTGACCTACGTTATGGGGCTTTTTGTAGACGTAGCTCAACTTCGCTTGGGCGATGAAGGTTCCCCAGTTGTAGGTAGTTGTATTGTACCCATTGAGTCCTGTCTCGAAGCGCAACATCCACGATGTGCGAGAAGAGATCTTCATATTGTAGGGAGCGGCTCCTTTTTCTGAGTAGCTGGGATCCCATTCGCAAACCCAGTCTAGCAAAGCGAAGGGTTCGATGGTGCCAGTGGAGATGTTGAAATCGTAACCTGTACCAAAATGGAGATCGAGTTGTCCCGCATGGTAGGAGCTTTTCGCCGTCTCATCAAATCCTGGGTAAGAAATAGTCCGTTTTTGATCGACGCCCATATATTGACCCCAAATGGCTGCATCGAGGTAAAAATCGGAAAACGATTTCATTCCATAGACGCTTATGTAACCGGCATTCAGCTGACTATTGCCCACGGAGTTATGCTGTTGGATGGATGTGTGAGCATATCCAGCAAGCGTTCCGATGCATCCCTGATCGGTATTGCCGTAATCATAGGCGACAAAAAAGCCACCGTTATTGAAGTGAAAGCTCGGGGTTTGATCTTGAGAATTTTGACTATTAAAACCGCCAAAGCCCGTTGCCCAAATTTGGGAGGAAGTGTTCTTGGGTGGTGCATACATGGTGTCGCGGGGGGAGGGATTAGAATGAGCAGGGCGGCTCATAGCTAACTCTTCGTTTTCTGCCAAAAGAGCCGTTTCTTGGATCTGTCGATTTTTTTTCTGCTTAGAGGCCAATCGACGTTTGGTAAAGTGGGTTCCGAGCGACTCGGAAAACATAAACATCACGTTTTGGGCAGCAAAGGTGGAAATAGAAGTTCTAGCGGGGCTAATTGCTTCCAAAGCGTTTTCATATTCTGAAAAAGGGAGATTGTTTAGTAATTCATATTGATCCCTCAATCCCAATGATTCAGCCTCTGGACGTAGGGCATTGAGATAATTGGCCACTCTTCTATTGTTACCACGAAGTCCTTGCGTGGAAAGAACCGGAGGAAGATCGCTGGAGAATTCAAACTGCACATAAGTGGGCATTCCAAGGGGTAAATAGGAGAGTGAGTAACTCGTCGGAATGAATTGTGGAAAAAGGACAGAATCAAAAGTACCTGTAAGACCCGAAGAGGTAAGAAGGACGTATGATCCGGGCAAGGCGTTTGAGTCTAGATCGATCTCTAAAAAACCAGCCAACGCGGCAGTGTCGGTCACTGAAACAGAAGAGGTGCCTTCGGCATCGATTTCGATATGCACGAGGCTTCCTAAGCTACCGCCTCCTTCGGGATTTAAGGTCAAACTGCGAAGAGTGAGTATTTGTCCCGGGTCTGGAGAAATTATTCCAGAGTTGACAAAGACCATTCTATCAATGGTTCCATTTCCGCTTAATGTTCCCCTTTGTCCTGTTATTCTACAGACCGAAACTTGTTTTCCTATTGCGGACCCGATTAGGCCATTTACTTTGAAGTTTGCACTATTGATTGTGAAGTTTCCTTGAAAATCGGTTGTTCCGTTGTAAACAACCGTTCCATTTCCATCAATATAGATGTCCGTGCTTCCTCCTCCAAAAGATGTGTCATCGACAAATGAGACCTCTTCACCGAGTGTCAACAGATCGTTGGTGTCTTCCGCAGTCAAGAAAAGTCTAGAGCCTTGCCTCATAAAAATACTATTTCCTAGAGCTGATCCAGGATTTCCTGGTTCTGCTCCTGAAGCTCCCTCACCCCCGTTTCCAGCGATTGCGAGTGTATTGACTGTATTGAAGAGAGTAGGAACACCTGAAAGCGCTTTTATCGTTAAATCTATACCACTATCGATAAAGATTGCCCCCCCAAGCCCGCTTCCGCCGCCGCCTCCTCCTCCCCCTGAACCCGCACTGACAACTGTAGCTCCGATTCCTCCAGAACCTCCGCCGAGATAGCCTATATCCATTCCGCCTGGAGACGCCGTGGAGCCATTAGTAGGCCCCCCGCCTCCGCCTCCACCTCCGCCTAAAGAATTACCACCGTTAGCTAGGGTGTCACCCGAACCATTGACTCCGCCGCCGCCTCCACCACCACCCGTTCCTCCTACACCACCTTCGACAGTATAGCCGCTCGCTTCATCACTTCCTAATCCAGCGCCACCGCCGCCGCCGCCACCGTAACCTCCATTTCCGGCTGCTCCACAGATTAAATTGGATATTCCGTTAATGACAACACCGCCGCCGCCGCCACCACCGCCATCGGCTCCAGATCCTCCTGAGGGGGTAAAGCTAAATCCAGGTGCCCGGCCTCCTCTAGGTGGTTGTCCTTCTGTACCGCCAGCGCTTCCTCCGCCGCCCCCACCTCTCTCTCCGCTCTCTGTCATCGCATTTCCACCACCACCACCGCCACCATTCGCCCCGGGAGCATAGCCACCACCTCCCATGCCAGGCGAATTGACAAGGCCATAACCATTTCCTGCTAGTCCATCCTCTTGGTTGCCATCATCTTGATCTCCCCCGCCTGTTCCGAGATTCATAAGCATCCCAATGGTTGCGCGAGATCCGAAGCCACCTCCACCTCCGCCCCCGCCTCCTAGCGGATCATCAATAGGAGTAAGAACAGTCCCGCCATTTCCACCAAAACCGCCCCCGCCTCCACCCCCAGAACTACCGACTACGGAAACACTTCCTCCATTACCCCAAAAACCACCTCCACCACCCGCTCCCTGAGTGCCTGTCCCCCCATCGTCGGAATAAGCTCCTCCAGTTCCACCTTCAGCAGTACAATTTTCGATCGATACATTCATTAACGTAATGGCAGGACTTCCAGAGATCAAAAAATTACTGGGTGCGTAGATGGCACCCCCAGCCCCTAGCCCACCGCCACCGCCAGAGATTCCATTTCCGCCATCTCCTCCTTTAGCTGTTAAGTTTTGAAACTTCATGTTTTGGATGGTGACAATTCCTGCAGGAATAAAAAAACCGCCATACGTGCCTCCGTTCCCATCAATCGTAGTGGTAGCGGTGGAGCCAGAATTGCCGATGGTGATATTGACATTTAGCATGGAGTTATTGACGACCGGCAGAAGTCCATTGAGTTCAATTGTCATCGGCATGTCAAAAACGATCGCATAATCCTCTGCTGACGTTGATAAGTTTGTATTCATGGTGTTTATGCACCATCTCAGATCGCCTGAATCTCCAAAGCCGCCGGGATTTAAGTCTGTCGGTAGGGATACATGAAGTGTTGTTAAGCCGAATAAGGAGTGAGCTGTGAAGAGAAATAGCCAATTTTTATACATGAGGAAGCCTAAATTATTCTTGGCTATCGTAAGGTGTAAAAAAAAATTATTCAATGACTAAAGCTGGGAAGTAAACTGAAGTCGATTCTTGGAGAGCTGTAATTCGGTCTCATCGCGAAAGCGATCGTTGCATAACGAGCGTTTCCACTCTCTAAAACTATGTGGGGAGTGGGGTAGATGGAAAATTCTGCGAGTAAAGTTCCGGGAATTAAAAGAATAGAATTCTGATCTTCTTGCCGTAAAAACTCTCTGTGAGCTGAAGAAAAATCTTCTGCTATGAAAGAGGATTTATAAGGAGATAAAAGAAGGGAGTCATTGTCTGTACTATCGAGAAAAAGAGAAAAAGCGGTGCCATCGTAATGAGGGATTGTAGCGAGATAAGAGGGGAGATATTTGATCACTTTGAGGAGAAGCGGAGGGTGCCCGTCTAGGGAAGAAAAAATCGAGTCGATGCCCAATTCCGTGGCCGCCTGATTAAACAGGCTTCCATATGGTTTTTGGATCTGTAAGCATGCCTCAAAAAAATGGAAAATTTCGGGGGTTTTTTTGAATTCTGGATAATGAGACCAGATAAATTCATGGAAATGAGTCGAATAATAGAAAGAGATGTGGTTTCTTTTTTCTCTATTTGACTCATCGTAGAAACCAAAAAAATCGGTGGAGTAATAATTTTTGGCTTTTGAGCGGATAAAGCGCTCTTTCACGAGAAATAACTTTTGTTTCCATTGCGGATTTCTCTGAAGAAATTCAATGAACTCATCGAAAGAAGCATAGAGGGCATTGAAAGCGATTGTTCCATTGTTTTGGTCGCAAACTTCAGCATAACCAGTGCGTTCAAATTGTTCAGCAAGTGGTATGTTAGAATGGGATGAAAAGGCCAGGAAAGTTGATAGAAAAAAAATCTTTTGAATGAACACGGAAACATCGTATGATCTGTCCTCCGAATTTGTCAAGAAATGGATGTTTACTCGTCTTTTTATTCTCTTCAGTATTGGTAGTCTTTGTGCCGAGTTGAAACATCCGGCAGATGTTTCGTATCTCGTAGCTGATTTTAAATACAGTCAACAGCACGGGCTGAAAATCTGTGAAGTACAACATGGAGCTCTTTCTGCAGTAACAGGAGATCTCTATCTTTCGGGAGGGGATGGCGCAATTTCACCACGTGTCGCCGACTTTTTTTCCTCCTTTCCCATAAAAAAATGGGCTGTCGGATTTCTTTATGCACCTCTTAAAAGGGCTTTTGCTGCTAAAGAATGGGAAATACAAGACTCGATGAATCATCTTTTAAAAGATCCCGCTTTTTTACAATGCGCAAAGACGCCCCCTATCGATCCTTTTTCGATCGCGTCTTATGGAGGGATCGTTTATGGCGCTTGCAATGTGATCCACAATTTTGATTTCTATCGGAAAGCTTATCCAGGAATTTTGTTTATCGATGAAGCGACTTTTCCCTTTTGGAAGAATAAATACAAGATGAGCGCTCTTTTTGATCAAAGCGAGGAGTTAAAGCAGTTTAAAGCCGATTGGAGACTCTATCCCAAGAAATATGACCCACTCTTGCACATCAAAATTCAAGAAGATATGCCTTCAGAGTTTTATGTCATCAAGCCTAAAAAACAATGTTTGGCCAATGGTGTAATCGTTGTTGCAAATGCTGATTTAGATGCTACCCTTCAATTCATTTTAACACCTTCAGAAGCCCTTCGGAAACATCCGGATAAGAAGTATACTTATTGGCAGACAAGCGGTGAGGATAGCTTTCTGATCGAAAAGTACTATCCCTCCGACTTTTTCACGTTTACTTCCCCCTTGAGCCTTTCCCCACAGCTTTATGACGCAACTCTACGCCTTGCCTTTATCCTTCAATGCTCCGAAGGGCAGCTGAGCTATCACTGTTTGGGAGGATTTTGGAAGCTCCCTCCTAAATCTCTGGATGAAGAGGGTACGCTCAATGAAAAGACCATCTCTCTTTGCGAGCCCCCTTTCTATGCGCCAATTGATCCAGAACTTTTCGTGGAAATCAATCCGCAAATGGAGCGGGCTATGCTGCTTCTCTATGAAGTTATGCTTAAGAGGTGAACAGACAATTACATATTTAGGGTAGGCAAAAAAAGTTCAAGTTGCTTAACTGCTGAGATGTTTAACCAATAAGGAGGCTTTATGAGCATCTCACGTGTATTTGGTATTATTTTGTTTTTTATTGGAATTCTTTGCTTGTGGATGGGATTTAATGCGACACAAGCTCCCTTAGACCAGATTACCGAAACGGTCACCGGTCGCTTAACAAAACAGACGACGATTTACATCATCGGTGGGATCATCATGTTTTTTGTAGGTGGCGCTCTGTTTTTACGTGGACGTCCTAGACCTTAGTCTTCTTGGAAGGTGTCCAAAAATCAATTCTTTGGTTTTGGGGCATCTTCTTCTCATTTCGTTAGCTTTATTTTCGATTGTCCTAAAAACAAGTGCATGTAATACACAATTTTTAGGAGAAAATGAGATGAATCATTCTCGTTCTGCAGGTCAACCAGATGTGATCTTAGTGGGTAGCGGCATCATGAGCGCTACACTCGGGGTATTTTTAAAAGAATTGAGCCCTGAACTCAAAATTGAGATGTACGATGCATTAGAGGGAGCTGGATTAGAGAGCTCGAATGCTTGGAATAATGCAGGAACGGGACATGCAGCCAATTGCGAGCTCAATTATACGCCCGAAAGAGAGGATGGAAGTGTAGATATTTCTAAAGCTTTAGAAGTGAATGTCGAATTTGACCTTTCAAGACAGCTCTGGTCTTACTTAGTCAAAAACAAAAAACTCCCCGATCCGAAAACCTTTATCCACCCTGTGCCCCACATGAGTTTTGTAACCGGGGACAAAAATGTTGCCTTTCTCAAGAAACGGTATGAAGCAATGAGCCATCACCATTGCTACCAGGGAATGGAATATACCGAGGATTTAGAGCAATTGCGGCAATGGGCTCCTCTAGTTGTGGAGGGCCGCGATCCGAAAGAAGCTTTTGCAGCGACTCGCATGATGACAGGAACGGATGTCGATTATGGTTCCTTGACTCGTAGTCTGGTTAGTCATCTCCACACTTTGGAGGGTTTTACAGTCCACTACTCACACCGTGCGACAGATATTCAAAGAGAGCCGGATGGATCTTGGCGAGTTGAGTTTAAAGATGAAAAAACCGGTAACGATGTATCGCGCAGAGCTAAATTTGTCTTTTTAGGAGCCGGAGGGGGGGCCCTTCCTCTTTTGCAAAAATCTCAAATTCCTGAAATACGAGGCTATGCCGGCTTTCCAGTCAGTGGAATTTGGCTTCGGTGCGATAATCCTGAAATCAGCGCTCGACATCAAGCGAAGGTGTATGGAAAAGCCTCGGTCGGCTCGCCGCCTATGTCTGTACCGCATCTGGATACACGAGTGATTGAGGGAAAGCGCTCGATTCTTTTTGGTCCCTATGCAGGCTTTTCGACCCGATTTTTAAAGCATGGCTCTCTGCTAGATTTTTTCCGCTCTATTCGCTTGGACAATATCAAATCCTTGTTGGCAGTAGCTCGTGATAATATGAATCTCACCGAGTATTTAATTGGACAGATCTTCCAATCATCTCATCATCGATTTGCTGCCCTGCAAGAATACTACCCAAAGGCCAGACCCGAAGATTGGAGATTGGAAGTGGCTGGCCAGCGCGTTCAGATCATTAAACCCGATGCAAAAAGAGGCGCGCTTTTGGAATTCGGGACCGAGCTCGTCTCCTCATCGGATCATTCTCTGGTGGGATTGATGGGCGCCTCACCCGGCGCTTCGACAGCCGCATTTATCGCAATCCATCTCTTAGAAAAGTGTTTTGCCAAAAAACTTCCGAGCTGGCTGCCTAAATTAAAAGAAATCATCCCTTCTTATGGACAATCGATTCAAGATGATGAAGAGCTGTGTAAAAGGATTCGCGCTGATACGGCTGCAGTCTTAAAGTTAGAAAATAGAAATGAGAGCGTAGGATGATACGCTGTATACGCCTTTGGAGTGGAGCTGATCAAAATTCCTATTTTGAAGAGGGGCTGATTGAACTGAAACCCGGCTCTAAAACCGATTTAGTCAGTGGAGCGTTTCCCATTCAAAAGTCCTTTTTTCAAGAGACACCTTCTGGAGGATCTTTTGATTGGCATACAGCGCCCGTTAGACAGTTTGTGATCACTTTGAGTGGGGTATTGGATTTTAAAACGCGTACAGGAGAGCATTTTCAACTATCGCCGGGTATCGTTTTATTTGCCGAAGACACGATTGGAACAGGTCATTCATGGAAACTGGTAGACAAAGATCCGTGGTGTCGTCTTTATTTGGTTCTGACCAGGGATGCGATTATTCCATTCAGAAAGCTCTCTTAGAGGTCGTTCTGTCTAACATTCATAAATAATGAGAGATAAAAAATATCAGCGCAGAGTGTAACCGAAAAGAGAATCATTTCTTTTTTCTCTGCGTCTCAGCGCTGATATTTTTCTCGTTTCTCTTCCTTAACTCGAATCGAACTCTTAAACCATTTTTCTGGGGTCTACAATGCGATCAAAATCAGATGCGGAAATAGCCTTCAATTTCAAGGCGGCCTCTTTGAGAGATAGATCATGGTCTAGGGCGTAATGAGCCACTTCAGAGGCCTTATCGTATCCGATGGTAGGAGAAAGAGCCGTTACGAGCATCAAGCATCGGCTTACATAGAAATCGAGTTTTTCTTGATTGATCGACATGCCCTGGACAAGAAACTTGTTAAAGTTCTCCATGCTGTCCGATAAGGTGCGGATCGATTTCATCACATTGTGAAGAATGAGGGGTTTGTACACATTCATCTCGAGATATCCGCTTGCGCCGCCAAACCCGACGGCTACGTCGTTCGCCATGACTTGAACAGCCACCATGGCAAGCGCTTCACACTGAGTGGGATTTACTTTACCCGGCATGATGGAAGAGCCAGGCTCATTGGCTGGAATGAGCAGCTCCGCGAGGCCTGTATGAGGCCCAGAAGAGAGGAGGCGAATGTCATTGGCGATTTTGTACAGTGAAACAGCTAACGTTTTGAGGGTACCAGAGAGTTGAACTAGAGCGTCGTGAGCTCCTTGTACAGTGAATTTATTCGGTGCTGAAACGAAAGGCAGCTTGGTAATAGACGCTACCTGAGCGGCGATTTCCTCGGCAAACCCGGCCTCGGCGTTGAGTCCAGTTCCCACTGCCGTTCCTCCGGCTGCGAGATGATAGACATCGGCTAAAGCAGCTTGGATTCTCTTCTGGTTATCGTCGAGCATTCCCACGTAACCAGAAAATTCTTGACCCATGGTGATGGGAGTCGCATCTTGGAGGTGAGTGCGCCCAATTTTAATGATTTGTTTCCAAAGTTTAGCTTTATCTTGCAGGCCATCTCTTACCTCTTTTAAAGAGGGGAGTAAATGCTGCGTGACTTGGATCGCAACAGTGATATACATCGCAGAGGGGAAAGAGTCATTGGAAGATTGAGCCATATTGACGTCATCATTCGGATGGACTGGCGTTTTCGATCCTAAAGGCTTTCCCGCAAGTTGAGAGCAGCGATTGGCGATCACCTCATTCATATTCATATTGAATTGGGTTCCGCTGCCGGTCATCCAGACATGCAAAGGGAATTGATCGGCATGCTTTCCCTGAATGATTTCATCGCATACTGCAATGATGAGATCCGCTTTCTCTTTCGATAGACGACCTAGCTTTTGATTGGCGAGCGCTGCGCTTTTCTTTAATATGGCATAGGGACCGATCAACTCTTTTGGTATGAGATCTTCGCCGATGCTAAAATGCTTGAGAGATCTCTCAGTCTGTGCTCCCCATAATTTATCTGCGGGAACTTGAACTTCACCTAAGCTATCTTTCTCAGTTCGGAAATCTCTCTTTTCTAGCACTGATAAGTCCTCTTCAAAATTAATATTCGAAATAACAGAACCGCATTTTTAAAAGAACGAGAATCTAGAGGTTGTTTGAACCTAGATTCTTTGTAATTCTGACCAAAGATGTTCGAAAAGCTCTTCTAATTCTTCGGAAGGGGGAGCGGATTTATGTTGGTGAGTGTACTGATTTGGATCTAGCTTGTAATAAGGCCGGAAGAAATCACAAAGTTTGGAAATGGGATCTTTTTCAATGTCAAATATCAGCAAATCTCCAGGTCGATCTTTGAAATATTCTAGAACGGCTTCATGGTGGTGATCCCACTCGAGACTCCATTCAGAGAACATTTCTAAAAGGCTAAGGCCATAAACGCGAGCCGAATCTTCCAGATAATGACCCTGTCTATGTGATACTCTACTTTTCAGCCACTTTTTTTTGTCTCTTGTGTTGAGAATGAATTTACTTCCGGGATATTGCGAATCGAGTTCTTTAAAAAGCAGTTGGGCAATGTAGAGTTTCTCGTGTACACATTCTAGGTCGAAAAAGGCGACGATGTCTTGATATTTTGGCCCAATCAGAGGCAATCCTCTTAAATAATTTTCATGGATTGAGCTGGCGAGAACTCCTCTATTCCAGTGGATACTTTTGATGTTGTTGTTTTGAAAAAACCGACTTAGAGAAGCGGTTCCGCAGCGATTAAAGCCAATTTGAAAAATCTTGGGTCGAGAGACGCTCCTCTGATCATTTGCTCGAGCTACCATTCCAATGGGGAAAAAGAGAATCAACAACAAATAGAAGGTTTTCATCGCGCCTCAATCACACGTTCGTTTTTCAAGAAGATGCCCTTTTTGCCATATAGAGTTTATACTAGAATACAAATTCCATATCGGAACGTTTAAGAGGAACATTCCAACATGGGACTCACCTCCGGGCCCAGAATTTTCTGGGCTTTATTGGAGGTGGAGAGACGCATTTAGAGGGTGTTTGGTAATAAAATTTCGATCGCTTTTTCGGTTTGGCAACTTTAAAAAACAGTCTCTTAAGGTTAGCTAATGCTATTTTTCTTGAATTGCTAATTTTTTTTTTGCTTTATAGATAAAAGCAAGAATGAACACGGTCTGGTGATATGCAAAAAATCCTTTTTCACGCACAACTAATGTTTGCTGCCTGTATTTTATCGACCCATTCAATAGACGCCGCAACGAGACTTGTCATAAGTACTTCAAATGATCAGAACATGATGGGTACGTTGCCTTATTGGCTTCTAAATGCTGAAGACGGCGATATCATTGACTGTCATTCGATTGCAGGACAATCGATTCTTTTAACCTCTTCGCTCCCTGCGATCACGAAAAGCTATACGATTCAAGGCGCCGGAATCACCATCGATGGAGCGAATAACTATCAAGCTTTTCAGGCGGCCTCAGGAACGACCGCGATCAATCATGTTATTATCCAACATGCAATTTCTAAAGGAGGAAATGGTGGTAATGGATATTCGGGTGGTGGAGGTTCTGTCGGAGGAGGAGGAGCTCTTTACATCCATGGAGATGCTAGTATAACCCTAATGACTTCTAGCCTTCTCAACAATACGGCTCAAGGTGGTGATGGAGGCTCCGGAAATTTGAATGGAATCAGTGGCGGCGGCGGCGGTGGTGGATTTGGAGGGGGATCTGGGGGAAATTGTGTGCTCTTCGTGACCACAGGTGGGGGTGGAGGGGGGCATAGTAATGGTGGAAAAGGGGGAACTGACCCGGATAGTATCTCGAATGCAAATGGTAGTAACGGAGTTTTTTTTGGCGGCGGTGGTGGCGGCGCTGGGGGGAATTCAATGTCACATGGAGGCGTAGGTGGAAACGCAGCTCTCAATGGCGCATTTATAGGTGGCAACCAATCGGCCGGTAATGGCGGAGGGGGAGCAGGAGATAGTGAAAATGGTATTTCGGCGAGCGGCGGAGCGGGAAGCGGGGTGGCTGGAGATGGAGGCAGCGGGATTGGATCTGATTCTTTATTTGGAGGCGGTGGTGGCGGAGGCTCTTCAATGGAAAGCTCAAATCCTGGAGGGACTGGTGTAGGAGCTGCTGGAGGTGGCGGCAGCTCTATTGCTTCAGGAGGAGCGGGAGGGGTTCTCGGCGGCGGCGGTGGAGGCGGTGGTGTTATAGGTATTGGAGGGACGGGAGGATTTGGAGCTGGCGGTGGCGGGGCAGTCACTGGCGGCTTAGGCGGCGGTGGATTTGGAGCGGGAGGGGGCAATGGAGGATCGGATCCAGTTGGAATAGCAGGTGGGGGCGGTGGTTCCGGATTGGGAGGAGCCATTTTCATCCAAAGCAATGGCAGCTTAACGATTGTAGATGCTGTGCAAATTTCTGATAATACAGTCATTGCTGGACTCGGAGGATCTTCAACTAGTTCAACCGACCCCGACTACATACCAGCTGGCGATGGAGCTGCTATGGGTTATGACATCTTTGTCCGTGAGCAAGGGTCGATTACCTTTAATCTGAGCAATACATTAACGATTGAAACTCCTATTGAAGGAGATCAAACGAGCGGGCCGTCTACAAGCGGAGGACTCAATAAACTCGGAAGAGGTAGATTAAACCTAACTGGGGAAAATACCTATTCAGGGACTACAGCAGTGGATGGCGGTACTCTCAACTTAAATGGAAGTGTGATCGGAAGTACTATAGTTGGCGTTGGAGCCACCTTTTCAGGCAATGCCACAGTGTTGGGCAATCTTACAAGCTCGGGCGTTTTAGCGCCTGGGAACTCGATTGGGACAATCCATACAACCGATCTGCTATTGCATTCATCCGGTCGACTAGAAATTGAAGTAGCCTCTGATGGGACAAACGATCTCATTGATGCGACAGGAACGGCAGAGTTAGCTGGCCGCCTGGAGATGGATATCGATCTAGCTGCACCAACTGGAGCCTACACAGTTCTTACATCAGCGGCTATTATAGGTTCTTTTAACTCTATTGCATTTACTGGAATCACGCCAAAGTATGCCATTTCCTATCTGCCAGATGGAGCTCCTACGTATGTACAATTTAATTTTTTAGGATTTCCAATCCTCCCTACGCAAGGTCTCTCTGGAAACAATTTAAGAGTTGCCCAATATCTCAATCAATTAATTCCCTACGCCAAATCGCTTGGGTTAGGAGATCAATATATTCTATTGGAGGGCCTTTCTGATTCTGCCTATCAAAACGCACTTCAATCAATCAGTCCTACAAGAAATTCGAGTCTCACATTCGCTGCGCAAAACATGATGTTTATGTTTTCCGATTCGCTTGAGTCCCATTTTACCAAAAGAAGGCTCGCTTATAGTCAAAAGAAATCGAGTCAGAAAAAGGAGCTAAGCTTCTTAGCAGACGAGGAACTTTTGGCAGCCAATCAACTCCCTCGTAAGACCTCCTCTTCTCCCAAAACTTCTCAAATTTGGGCAACCGGTTTTGGAGCTTTCAGCCGTCAAGATTCTCAAAATCAAACACCCGGCTTTAATTTCAATAGCGGCGGCCTCTTTATAGCGTATGATTACGGAAACACCGATCAAGGTTGTATCGGCGCGCTAGGTGGATATGCCCACTCATCGATTCAGGAAGACCATTCGATGGGAAGCGGCGATATCAATGCCGGATTCCTCAGTATCTACGGGACACGATCTCTGTCTGATTTCTTTGTCGATGTGGCTATTTGGGGACAATGTATGGGAGTGGATCAAAAACGGAATATTTTCTTTCCGGGATTTGACAGCACCGCCAAGAGTTCTTATCACGCAGGCCAACTCGATCTCCATTTTGGCACCGGCTATGATTTCAATCTCTACACTGGGACTATCGAACCCTTTGCGCTCTTAGACTGGGTCTGCGAATGGGATCCGACTTATTCAGAAACAGGCGCCACTGCCTATAATATGGAAATCTCATCCAAAAGTTCGTGGATGTTGCGCTTCGAAACTGGTTTAAATGGTTATAACACCACCACATTCAGTTCAGGAGTTTTAATTGCTCGAGCAAAGTTAAGCTATGTTTACAAAAAGCCTCATCATGTAGGAACTCTCAATGCAGCAATTGTCGGCGCTCCCATCTCCTTTTTTGTCGAAGCCTTTAGCGCCGATCAAAGTCTTGTTTCTCCTGCCGCCGAACTGTTCTGGCAAACAAATTGGAATGGTTACGGATCGATTAGCTATGACGGAGAATTTGGAAGCGGTTACACCTCGAATCAATTCTACGGAAAATTAGGCTATTTCTTTTAGAAATTAGGAAGGTGGCTTGGCTTTTCGCAACGCTTAAAATGCCAAATCTAGTCGCCAAAAGTTAAGGCTTTAAGTCGAGGTTAAATTTTTTTAATACAACCCTACTTATAGACAATTTTAATCACGTTTTCTTCTTTGTAGGTAGGCTTTAATTGGGGATTCTTATGATAGTAAATGACACGCTGTCCATAGCGTTCGCAAGCTTTCGCAACAGGATGGATGGTAGCTTGAGAAACTTCATTTCCAAATTTTGACTTAACTAAACCATTTTTGAGATAGAGTCCCATGTGTGTAAGATCTTCTTTAAAATATAGGACAAGATCTCCTTCTGCTGGAGATTGCGTAACTTCGTACCCCCATCTTGATAATCGCTCTTCCATTACCTTTTTACACGACCGTTTGCCAATAGGAGTAAAAAGGTTTTCTCTGACTGCTCTATCGCCAACCGCAAGCAAGGTATAATCAAAGCAAGAAAGAGTTTGTTTAGATAAAATCTTTCCCCATCGAGCTTGGAATTTTTGATTAATCGCAGAAATTTCCACTTTTAAATAACCTAATATTGCAAGATCTCTCTCAGAAAAATCATCGATTTTAGCATCAGATTCAAGATTGGTATCGAGTTTCAAATCATTTGCATCTTTTGCTGGATCTTTCCGCAGAAGGCAAACTGTTTTATGTGTTGGCCAATGAGCTTTTTGGCACGATACCCCACAGTAGATCGCGGAACGACATCTTGCACATCGTTGTGTTGCGTCCTTTAGCCTGTCGCAATTTGGATTAAAACATTTATTTGCAAAGTGTTCTGGTTTGTTAGGGAAAGAAACTGGCAGAGCATTCATAAAATCCTATTTTTTGAATTTTCTGCAGGTAAGTATAGTCGATCATTTGTAATTAAGAATAGATACGGTTGCTTGACTACTTTCTGAGTAGTAGGAAGCGATTTGTGAACATCTCTTCCGATGATGCATCGGTGGGGACGCCGGTAGCGCAAAGCAAACTGTTGCCTTGCTCACCTCCAAAAAAAAATTGGGAAAACCTGGGTTTGTTTTTTGGAGGTGGAGAGATGCATTCAGAACCGGCGACCAACGCAAGTTCACTTGTTTTAGTCTGCTCGTAAAAGAACGTTATCTAATATATACTGATATGAGAATAAGATATGAGTAGACGAAACTGCGTTTTGTTGTAACATATTAAGGGTCCAAGTAATTGCTTGGATATCAGAGTCTGTAGTAAGTAGCTGATATTCACCAATATTTACTGCTATTTTCTGAGCGGTTTCTCGGTTTTGAATCGTCCATCCTTCCGTGATACGTACAATACAACATTTTCCTGCAACATGAATAATATTGGGTCTTCGCGTTAAAGGAATATCTGGTTTTTCTCGATAAAATTCATTCAAATGTGAAAGAAGGGTTGTGGGTAGTATGCTTTCGGTTGCATAAATTATTTTGAGAGGCCAGTCCTGATAATTTGGAATATTTAAAAGAGGCATCACGCGCTTATCCAAGGGCGACATTAAAGGAACGGAAGCTATTCCTTCCAAGGCATCAAATAGTTTGTTCCTTGTTAAGGGTCGATTTAACCGAAACAACGCCTAGAGTACCTTCTATTGGTGAAAATGATTTTTCTACTCCAGGTGTCGGCTTAAAACGTGGGGTCGTATCCGTTGTGATGATGATGTCTAATTGTCTTGATTCATTTTCTTTTTCATCAAAGACAAACCCTCCGAGAAAAACATTACATTTAGATGGAACGTGATTACGTAAAAACTCGGCATAAACACCTTCACGTGATAACCCAACATCAGATGTATTGGGAAAGATGGAGGCGGCATCGGCCTCCCCTCGAAGGACTGCTGCTATTTTCTCATAATATTTACGCAGTCGTGAAAAGATGGGTGGGGGCATTTTTGGCAGTCTTCCTTATGAAAAAGAACCGGGAAAATTCCTAGGTCTACCATCTTTATGGATTGGGGGACGTTCGGTCATTTTTTGTTTCGCTCAGTTTGGTTTTTTTTTGATTTTTCCTTGGATAATTCAGCCTCAATCTGTTCAATTGTTGGCAAGCTGGTTTGTAGGTCATTGGGGAGAGACTCGATTAGCTTTGTTGTATAAGTCGCAACTCCAATTGGACGTCGGTTTTCTTGAAGAGTATATTCAACCATCAACTTCTTTTTTGTTTTGCATAGGATCATTCCAATAGAAGGTGCGTCGCCAGGACCTTTAAGTTGAGCGTCGACTGCACTCAGATAAAAACCAACTTTCCCTGCATACTCAGGCTTGAATGGACCGCTCTTTAGTTCCACAACCACAAATCGCTTCAGCTTGAAATGATAGAACAGCAGGTCAATTAAAAATTCCTCCCCCTCAACTTCAATTCGATACTGTCGTCCGACAAAGGCAAAGCCAGTCCCTAACTCGACTAAAACTTTTTGAATATGTTCGACGAGCCCATTTTCGATTTCTGCTTCATCGGCCTTCTCTCGCATTCTTAGGAAATCGAAGCAGTAGGGGTCTTTGAGTTCAGCTTGAGCTAGATCTGAATCAGGGTGCGGGAGGGTTACTGCAAAATTTGTAATGGCTTTCCCTTGCCGGCTGTATAGATCTGACTCAATCCACATTTCCAGAGTGTTGCGACTCCAGCCATTCTCAATTGTCTTTTTAGCATACCAAAATCGCTCTTCTATAGTTGTTAGCTTCTGGAGGAGAAGAATATTGTGCCCCCACGGAATTTGGCCAACAGCCTGTTGGCTAATTGCCAAATCCGGGTATTCTCTAGCAAATTGGACCATGTATTTGATGTTAGTCAGTGAAAAACCTTTCATATCGGGAAACGCTGATCTAAGGTCTTTGGCAAGAGTTTCCACTGTTTTTGATCCCTAACCCTCATTTTTTTGCTTTAGAAGAATTTTTGTCCCTATTTCCCAGTAGAGACTAAGTAATTCACAGTTGACTGCTAAAGCAGCTTTGATCTGAGATGTGCGAATCCTCTCTCTCAAGATTTCAAGTAACTCGGGATAGTCGATAGGGATTAAGTTTTGACTTTGGGTTGTTGTATTCATAACATGCCAATCATCTTTTTTGATTAAAGCATTGCAGTGTATCGGTGGGTAGGTAAAAAATCAAAAAAGATCTATGAAGTTCTGAAGCGCTAAAAAAGCGGGAGTTTTTAAATAAGACCTTTCAGAACTTGTAACTAATGATTGTAAGCTTTTCTTTATAAGTCGATTGAGTGCTTAAAAGAGGGTTGGATGCTGATTGCATCCAACCAATTGGAGGTGGAGAGCAGTCCTCCGGCGGGCGAAGCGCCCGTCCTGCCAGGCCGGTCGGTCTCGGTCGGTTTTTCGATGCGAAAAACATCGACCTTGGGCTCAATTCTCTCACGCAAGCCAAACTATTGGCTTGCTCACCTCCAAAAAAAAACCCGGGAAAACCCGGGTTTGTTTTTTTTTGGAGGTGGAGAGAATTGAACTCTCGTCCTTAGCAAGCTCGATCAACAGTCTCTACATGCTTAGAGCCTTATTGTAAGATAGCCTTGCTGCAAGGTGCGGCACTTGGGGCTAAATAAACCTTCTAGTTTCTCGGACTCCCTATTAGATGGTTCTAGAAGTTAGGGTCCATACCAAGATGTATGACGGTAAGATTCTGAAACTCTCGGTCTGATCTCAGGCTACCGCCAACCTTAAGCCGCTAGGCCTTCGAGTTGGAACTCAGAATTGTGTTCTGCGTTTATTAGTTAATCGGATTTTTTAGGAGGCCAACCGATCATCCTCCGCATGCAACCGATGCCTTACTCCCAAGTCGAAGCCTTGACACCCCCGCAAAAGATACGATCCTCGTACCTTAAGCGGGAAGGTAAATGCTTAAGGAATATAGCTCTATTTTATCATGGAAAGGGGATTTAATGCTAAATGATTGGCTATCAATGCATCATTTGGCTCACTGGTCCCGCTGCGGGAGCTGGTTTTTGAGCGACGCAACAGTTAAAGGCATAACAGCATTTAGAGCAGGTATAACCAAATTTCTTATTGCAACAGGTGATGTTGTCGCTGGCTGAGAGGTTGCCGATGTCTTGATTTTCGGAGGCGGTGATGAGGCCGTTGCAGCAGCTGATGGAGTGGCTTTCGGAAAGGGGGCCTTGTTGATCAGCGGAAGTGCAGAGACCATTGCAGCAATTCATTTTGGAAGAGTTGTCGCAGAGTCCCACTTTTTGACTGCACTGGCAGATTCGGCAATCGAGGCTGCAAGCGCAGCGGATGTTGGCTATTTTATCGCAACAGGCGGGGATGGCTTTCCAACAATGCCCTAAACAAGTGCCTATTTTTTCTCAGTTGCGCGCCAAGAAGGGGAGGCCTTCTTTCGCTACACAGCAAACACAATCTACCAAAGCAGCCATAGTCGCTCCGCATTATCTTAATTATATTTTGATAAATTTAGAGACTTTGAGGATTTAAGACAATGGGCAGGTCATAATCGGCTTTTTTACATAAAAGAAAAAAGGTGCCTGTTTGCGAGCCGCTCTCCAGTCAGATCGGATGAAAACGATTAAGAAGTTTTTGCTTCATCCGGATTAGGTGCCTCAAGCTTTCCCATGGTTTGATTCCAAGCAACCTCGAAATAATTTTTATCTAAGTTTTCTTTCATAACTTTCAGATAAGCTAAAAAGGCTTTATTAATAATTTCGTCGGGTATTCTTGTTCCATCTTTATATTGGTATGTATTATAGCTATAATCGGTGCGGAATGTGTTGTAAGTGCAGTTTGGTAAGTATTTTTGATCCAAAAAAACGTGCTTTACTCTCACGGTACTCTTTGAATCTGGAGATGCTATAATATG
>JBEHXF010000030.1:0-23805 GCA_048498835.1 Chlamydiota bacterium
CGATCGAGAGGAGATCGCTCACTTGTTGGAAGCTTTGGAGAATGAGGTCGTTGTATTGATAAACCGATTCATAGAAGCGCGCTTTTTTGGCGTCGACGTTTGCGCCGATGGAGCTTGCGGTGTAAATGGGCAAACTGAGCCCAGGGAGGGCGCTGACCATTTTGCTTGCCCAATCGAAGAGCTTGGACCAAGAGCCGCTCTCAAAACCGATGAGGGCCAGAATGTTGACGTTTGGCCAAAAGTCGGCTTTTGCAGCGCCCACCTCGCGAGCTAGCGCATCGAGGCGCCACACTTGTGCGGCAACGTCAGGACGGCGAATGAGAAGCTCGGAGGAAATCGCTTCTGGAATCAGGAGTTGTTCTGGAAGGAGCGGCAAGGGACCGCTCAGATCTAAAGGTTCATCAGGACCGAGACCGGCCAAGATGTTGACGAGGTGTTTGCCCACTTCGATTTCTTGCTGGATGTTGTAGAGCAGTTTCTCCGCTTCAAAGACATCCTCTTGCGAGAGAAGAGGAGGCAGGAGCGAATAGAGAGCGCTTCGGCGCATTTTATCTTGCAGTTCGAAATAGCTTTTCCGAACTTGGTAGAGCCGCTCGTAGAGCTCTTTGCGGACGAGATTGGTCTTCAGGGCGAGAAATGCTTGCGCAAGGGCGGCGGCTGTGATGAGTTCAGACTGAGCCGTTTCGGCCTCCGCTGCTTTTTGTCGATCCAGAGCCGCGAAATAGAGATTGTGGTATTTGCCCCAGAAATCGAATTCATAGGAAAAAGAAAGGCTGAAATCGATCTGTTGATTATTCAAATCGATATCGGGGTTGAGGGCGCGATACAAGCCGTTTTTGCTCAAATAGGACCATTGGTCGGTCGCGTTGAAGTAGATGAGCGGCATATACTGAGCTCGGGCGATGACTGCCTCGCTCGAAGCATATTGGATTCGCTCTTGAACAAGCTGAATGGAAGGGTTGTTTTTCAAGGCGGTTTCGATCAAGCGATTGAGCTCGGCTGAGCCGTATTGCTCCCACCAGTTTTTTGCGGGCCAATCCGCGCGCGCGAAGAGAGCGGACTCGAGAGCTGTTTCCTCGCTGGATTCGATGGAGGGGGTGGAGAGGATGTATTGGAGCTGCTCTTCTTTTGACATGGAGATCATACAAGACGTGAGAGCGCAAAGAAAAACGAATGCGATACCGCTTCTTACGGACATAGAGGACCTCTTCCTCCTCTTAGCCGAACCGCGTTAACGGGTCAAGCGCCGCCTCTGGGTATAAAGGAAATTTTTTAGATTATACTACTAAATGATTCAAGTTGAGTGAGAAGTGGCTTTGCTTCTGGAAAATGGAGGGAGGGGCTATCATAGAAGGGAAAAAATTGACTTAGGCATGAGCGATTCTATAGTTGTGAGCGAGGGAAGAGAGCGGCGGATGAACCGCGTTCTGGTGCTGTCTAACCTGCTAAGCGAACCTCTTTTCACTCTGTATAACTTTTTAGGTTTTATCCTTTATAAAGATATGGGCGCCTCTGCGTTGGCTATCGCTTTGATGACGATGCTCAAGCCGGTAGTGACGATTTTATCGTTCTATTGGAGCGCCGGATTGAAGGGGCGGAGCGCGAGGTTGAGAGCAAATGCTCTCTGGGCTGGATTTTGGATGCGAGCACCCTTCTTGCTTTGTCCGTGGATTGATGATGTTTGGTTTGTGATCGCCGCCGCAGTCAACTATATGTTCTGGTATCGGGCGGGGATCCCTGCCTGGGTTGAAATTTTGAAGCGGAACATGAAAGAGGGAAAGCGAGAGTGGTCGTTTTCGATTAGTTCCGGTTTAGCTTATGCCGAGGGGATTGTTCTCTCGTTGGGAATGGGCGGTTTGTTGGATCGCGAACCAGATCTGTGGCGTTTTTTATTCTTTGGAGCAGCAGCGATTGGGTTGATTGGTCTGGCGCTTCTCGGCCGTGTTGAAGTGGAGGAAGAAGAGGACGAAGAAGAGCGCCTCTCCTTGAAAGAAGTGATTGTTCGCCCTTGGAAAGATAGTTGGAAGTTGATGCGTGAAAGGCCTGACTTTTCAAAGTTTCAGTGGGGCTTTATGTTGTGTGGGTTTGGCATCATGATGATCCAACCGGCGCTTCCGCTGTTTGCTGTCGACTGGCTCGGAATTAGCTATTTGGAAATGGCGGCGGCGGTTTCGATTGCGAAGGGATTTGGTTTTGCTTTGAGCTCGCCCCTATGGGCTAGATGGTTTGAGCGCATGTCGATTTTAAAAGTATCGAGCGCGGTGTTTTTATCGGTGGGTTTGTTTCCCTTATTGCTTGCTTTATCGCCGTTTAATTTGTGGTGGCTCTATGCCGCTTATTTTTGGTACGGCGTAGGACAGGGCGGAAGCCATTTGGTTTGGAATATGTCAGGCCCTGTTTTTGCTGGAAAAGAAGAGAGCTCCAGATACACAGGAGTCAATGTCGTATTAGCTGGACTGAGGGGCGCAGTCGGTCCAAGTTTGGGCGGTTGGCTTGCGGTGATATGGGGTCCGATTCAAGTTCTCTGTATGGGTAGCTTATTTTGTTTCTATAGCGCTTTTTGGCTCATTCGGGGTCTGAGTAAAAAAAAGTCTTTGTCTCTAAACGCCTGAGTTGAGTATATGAGAGAGAAAGGACTCTCTTCATGCGCTCAATTTGTTCCTCATTCGTTGCGTTATGTTTGACAGCTTCTGTTTTTTCAGAAGAGATGAAAACGGAACAGAAAGAGGTTGCTGTTTTTGTGAAGCGCTCTGATGCGCTTCCCGCAGAAGTAAAGGATGCTTCAGATCCTTATTTTGAAGGGTATTTACAGGCGCTAGTGGATATGCATTACGCGGAATATCGCGTAATTGTAATCGTGAAAAATCACAAAGTGTGGCTAGCCTCACTTCCCAGCAACAAATTGATCGCTAATTCCATTGTCTCCTTTATCAAAGATGTACCGGGCGTAAAAGAAGTACAGGTGATTGAAGGAGTGCCTCCCGAAGATGCGGAGCTGCGCGATATGTACGCGGCTCGCCCTAAGATCACGGGGGTCTGGTTTCCGCAAATGACGGAACTATTTCAACCATTGGTGGCCGATCCCAGAAACGTAACCTATATCGTTGGTTGGAGAAGTGGAGATCGCGTCTGCGGGTGCAAGGCGATTAACTTTTCGCTTGGCGACGACTTTGCAATTTATCGATGGATAAACGCTCTTTGGAATGGGGATGTACAGATCGGAATCGAAGCGGGTATTTGGTCTGTCTTCAACATGGATCCCCACCCAAATAAAGATGGCGGAACGGAACTGGTCAACACCGATTTTTATGTCGGAATTCCGATCACTTATGCCCGAGGCAAATGGTCTTTCCGTTTGCGTGGTTACCATATTTCTGGCCACTTAGGCGATGAGTATATGGTGAATCACCCCAATGTAAAACGGGTCAATCCCAGCATCGAAGCGATCGACTTTTATACTTCCTATCAGTTGAGCGATGCCCTCCGTTTTTATGTAGGGCCAGGCGTATATGTGCACAGCGATCCTACCTTTAAATGGAAGCCGCTTTATATTCAATATGGTAGCGAAGCCCGTTTTGGTGGCCATAAATTTTATTCCCACAAACTTCATGGAAATTGCTTCTTTGCGATGCACGTTCGTAACTTAGAGCAGCTTCACTACAATTGGGATATCACCATGAGAAGTGGATATGAGCTGTCAAAGTTGCAGGGAATCGGTCGAAAGTTTAGAGCTTTTGTGGGCTATCACTACGGCTATTCTCTGGAAGGGCAATTTGCGAAAGAGCGAACCCAGTATTTTGAGTTCGACCTAAACTACGGTTTCTAGTTATCCTCTTCAGAAATGAAGATCGGAAGTTTATTTTGCTGCTGCGCAAAAGCGCCCCCCCCTTCTCCCGCTGTGGTGAGCCCGGTTCCAGAACCTCCCTCAGACACGGAGATCGCATCCGCTCAATCGACACCCCCTTCAGACTATCGAGAAGATCCATCTGTTGTGCAGGTTGGTCCTCAAAGAGGGCAAACGATCTTAGCATTTATGCGAGAAATTAATCAAAGCGCGCAAAAACCGTCTTCGTAGATCGGACCATCTTTACCGATCGGCAAGCGGTTTTCAAAGAATTTACGCAAAACAGAGAGTCCTTGTTCGGCTGTCTGGACGCAATAGAAGCAATTCGACACCCATTCTGAACCTTTGATGGTCCCTGTTTCGCGATTGAGTCGAAAGCGGGCGCTCACTTTTTGTTTCCAATAATCGACATCGCCAAAAAGGAGCACAGGATTAGGAGGAGCGCTTCCCGTTTTGCGTCGCACTTCTTCAAGAGCATATTCGAAGTCCATTCCGATGCCGCCTGGCAAAAAGATCGGGATATCGAGAAAGAATTCCGATTGTCGTTCCACGAGTCTATCGAGTCGGTAGGTCATTTTTGCGTCGATATAGGGATTTTGTTTTTGTTCGTTCACTACGGCTTTGTCCTTCGCTCGGAAATCGACGATGTTAGCGCAAGAGAGTATGCCGACGTCGCGTGCAACTCGGTTGCCAACTTCCATCGCTCCAGGGCCACCGCCCGTGAGAAGAGCGAGGGGCGTTTCGGCTGAAAGGAGCGGATGATCGACCGTTTTCCGCAATTCTAAGACGCCGCGGAGAAGATCGCGGAGTTCTTTCTCAAAAGATCCCTCTAACAGGTTGGAGCCGTAGACGCCAAATACGGTAGAGCGAAGAAACGTGTCGACGAGTGGCAGCGGGACAAACATGCCTGTCTCTTTTTCAGGGCGAAGTACATATTGCAGAACTTTGCCTGAGATCTGATCGACCCAATAGACAGGAATGCCGAATTTCGCGAGATCGATGAGCGTAGAGCGGTCCTCGTGTGAGAAATATTCGCCGTAAGAGCAGGAGGGAAACTGAAAGTAGATCCGCTTGAGGCAATGCGTGATGTGATGAGAGAGGAGCATTCGCTTAAGGAGGGGAGTTGGGAAGTGGCGAGAGAGTAAAATTCCCTGAGACGTGATTTGTCCTTCCTCAATAGCGCGCAAGAAGGGATATTGAGGTTGCTGTTCGATGTACTTTTCGACATAGAAAGCTTGCCTTGATGGGTGAGTGAGGCCAGGAAAACTGTGTTTGTGGAGATCGCGTACGACCCAGTCTTCTGCGGTGAGATTTTTTAGCTGCGATCCTTTGACGACAAAGACGGAAGCGAGAAGATTGTGCGGCTGTGGCGCTGTGGCGAATGCGTCGAAGAGCGCTTTTGGATTTTCCAACGAAGCGAGAAGTTGATCGCGGTCCGAGAAGAAGACGTGTTCTCGGTACGGCTCGAGTGTGTAGAATTCGAGCGGAATATCGTTGAGAAGTTGATTAGACGAGCCGTAGAGTTCGTAAATATCGCCTGATGCGTAGGTGTCGGGCTGTAGGACAGAGGCGCTAGTATGGTGGTAGCCTTGAGGTAGGAGGGAATCAACAACTCGGCCATAAACGGTCCGAATATGCAATTGCGAAGTGCGTACGAGGAGGAGTTCTTTGGGGTGGACGATGCGAGGAACCCCCTCTTCCCAGCGGTGATGAAGTTGAAGGAGTTGACGAGTTTGAGGAAGATTTTGAATGAGGGCTGCTGCAAGTGTGGGCAAGAAGCCGTAAACGGAGATGTCGTAAGTGACAACGCCATCTTGGAGGGACAAGAAAGCAACGGTTCGCCCTTCGATTTTTTCTAAGATGAGTTTGCCACTTCCTTCAAGACCGCCGAGCGAGAGAAGGGGGCGCCCTTTTCGATCGGAGCGTCCAAACATCCGCATGAGATAGTCGGGATCGCGCACACGGCGCCGATCATCTGCGGCGAAGAGTTTGCCGATATACGAGCCCACTTGAATCAGCTCAAGCATGGCGCTGGCCAGATCGCCAATCGGAATTAACTCCACTTCTAATCTCACGGTGCCGTTTCGTTTATCCCATTGATAAGACTTTCCTACTCCATTAAGGCCGAGCTGGGCGAGTGTGCTCTTGATATTGAAGGAGACGAGGTGGGGATCGATTTCATAACCGACAAAATGGGGCGAAATCCCCTCAATTAAAACGGTAGCGAGCTTTCTTTTGCCGCTTAAGGGTTTTATTGAAGTGATTTTACCGTCTGGCGTTACGAGGTCGAAATGGCCGTAGGCTGCTAGGTAGCTCTCCATAAGTGCACTCTAACAAATCCTTGGATTTTAGCCTAAATAACCTGAAAAATCAGGATGGGAATCTCAATAACGTTAATTTTATTAAAACTATAATGTGATTATTTTTGATGTTTATAATATTTTTCATTTGTTATAATTTATTTTAACAAATTATTTTAAAATGGAACAATAGAATGCCTGTTGCCTGTATCCCGAAAAATTCTCTCATAGAAATTGAATTGCCGGATGATGATACCCTTATTTTAGATCCTGCTCATCTAGTCAATGGGAGGCAGCTCTCTGTTGGCGATGAAGCGAGGTTTACTCCGGAGTCGAGATTGGCCGTTCCATTTGATCGTTATTTTGAAGGGGGCTGGGATGCTGCTTCTCGAGCGGCTCTCAAAGTGAAAAAGGTCTTTGCAGAACGAGAGCCATCTTTTCTCTTTGTCATTGAAACGCCTCACGGGCTATCTACTTGGAATTCTCAATATTTTCGCGAAAGAGATTTTGCTCAAGTGGGCGATCAGGTGGAATTTCAAGCCCATCACATTGAGTTGTTGAGTCAAGGACAGATCAATCGATTAACAGTCTCTGAAGATAGGCAAGAAATTTATGACACCAGCTACAGAGTCTGCCAGATCATCCAAATCGGTCGAGAAATTGAGCGGCCTCCTGTTGAAGTGGAAAAAGTTTATCCGCTTGAAAGACACATCCGAGGCGTTGGCTATGTCGTTTATAGACCCGCTTGTGAAAATGCGGAACGATTTAATCCTTTGTCTATCGTTTTGGCAAAGAAAAACAATCTAATTCTAGAACGAGAAGAACAGGCTAAAAAGAGTGTTTATCCTTTAGAAAAGCATTGGACGCGGTTTGGCTGTGTAGTTTATAGACCACCAAGCCCCGCGAAAGAAGCAGATCATTTAGCGGCTGTTTTAGAGCGAAGAGAAAATCTCCTGCATGAGCTCACTTCTGGATGAGATTTTTTTAACTAGCTCGTCCTCAAATTTTAATATCCTTTCCCTTTTTCATAACGACACATGAGTTGTGCGGTTTCGAGAACGTGTCCTTGCATGGCTTGCTCGACTTGTTTTTTTGTTGCGCCTGCTGGAAGGTCAAGGAGGGTGTCGAGGGCGTAGAGTTTGAAAAAATAGCGGTGTTCTCGATCGGGCGGACAAGGTCCTGTGTAGCGGCTTTGCCCGCTGGTATTTTTTCCTTGAATGCCCGGCGGGCGCGTATTTTCTGCAAACGCTTGAATGGTTGGTGGGATATTGTAGACCACCCAATGATCGTACATGCGATCCGGGCGAACGGAGAGGGGAACGTCTGGATCATCCATGAGTAAAACGAGTGATTTAGCGGTGGCTGGTACAGCTTGAAAGGAAAGTGGGGGAGTGACGTTTTCCCCTTCACAAGTGTATTTGGAAGGGATAATCGATCCTTCAGAAAAAGCTCTGCTCGTTATTTTCATGTGATCTCTCCTTGAGAGTAATTGATCTCCAGGATAGAATCTACCCGTTTAGGTTCACAAGAAAATTATGCGAATACCCCGCAGCTTCGGCACACACGATGGTTCTTTTCACGCCGACGAAGTGACGGCCTGCTCACTTCTTTTGTTATTTGATAAGATCGACCGCGATAAAATTCACCGCACGCGAGATCCCGCTCTGCTGGAAACATGCGAATTTGTGTGCGATGTAGGCGGAATCTATGATCCTTTGCAAAAGAGATTTGATCACCATCAGGCTGATTATCGGGGCGCAATGAGCTCGGCGGGTATGGTTCTTCTTTACTTGAAAGAGATGGCATTTCTCGACGCTCATTCTTACGATCATTTGAATAAGTCGCTGGTGATGGGTGTCGATGCGCACGACAACGGTGTTGCAAGGTTAGAGATCGGCACGAGTAGCTTTTCGCAAGTGGTCTCCAATTTCTTGCCGATCGAATACGATGTGAGCCCAGAAGTGATGAAAGAGGCTTTTTTTCGCGCAGTCGATTTTGTGCTCGGTCATTTAGAAAGACTTCGAGCGAGAATGGTCTATACGCATGCTTGCCAAGCCTCTGTTCGGCAGAAAATGGGCGAGGGTGGTCAGGCCATGATCTTTGAAGAGTCGCTGCCTTGGATGGATAATTTCTTCGAGCTGGGGGGAGAGTTTCACCCGGCTCAATTCGTGATCATGCCTGCTGGAAATCATTGGAAATTACGCGGTATTCCGCCGAGTATGAATGAGCGGATGAAGGTACGTAAACCACTGCCTGCGAATTGGGCTGGTTTGCATGAAGAAGATCTGAAGCGTGTATCTGGAATACCGGGTGCTATTTTCTGTCACAAAGGGCGCTTTATTTCCATTTGGGAGACCAAGGCTGATGCGTTAAAAGCTCTGCACATTGCATTGAAAGGTTCGTGATGAGTACAGTATTTGGATTGATCATTGAGGGGAAAATCCCAAGCAAAAAAGTATTCGAAAATGACCGGATCTTAGCGATTGAAGATATCCATCCCGTTGCGCCCGTCCATATTCTCATCATGCCGAAAAAACCGATCCCCAATTTGCAAAGCGTAGAACCAGCCGATTTGAGGCTGATTGGGGAAATTGTCGAAGTAGCGCAGAAGATCGCGGAAGAGAAGGGGATTGAAGACGGTTATCGTCTTTTGACAAATAATGGCCCCGATTCTGGACAGACAGTGTTCCATCTCCACTTCCATCTCATCGGTGGCCGTGTGTTGGGTAAATTAGCATAACCCAATTTGAAAATGAACTTAACGAACGACTCTTTTACTACCACTTCTTGCTCCAACCTCACTAAAATGTGGCTCTCTTTTCAAAACATTCCACAGAATTCTTGGGGCACAACTAAAGAGGGAACCAAATTTAGAAAAACAGCAAATCTCGTGGTTATTTTTGAAAGGGAATATGCACATTTGTTGCGTCTTCGAAAACAGGATGGGAAGTATGCTGTCGAGATGTGCGAGACTCGTTATAACGCCCTTTGTCCTGCAGTTTTTCATCAAATTTTTCCAGACAAAATGGGCCTAAACTTGTGGAATGAATTAAATAGAGAAGCTCCTACTGTTCTTCCATTGATTGAGGAGGGGCTTGGTTTTAAAGAACTCATTCCCTCAGTAAAAAGAGCTTGTAAAAGAGTGTTTACCCACTATCGATTTTCTGATGATTCTTCATTTTTGAAAGATCACCCTCTGTTTGTTCCCCAACCATTTAAGGGTGTTAGGGAATTTTTGTTGTTAGAATCTTCCGAAGAAACTTACTAAAAATAGTTTTATTTTTCTCGACGTGAACACCGCTTAAGATTGCGCGACCTTTTCCAACGGGGCAGGAGATGATGGCAGGTGGTTGATCGGGGAGATCGAGGTAGCGGGCGAGGATCTCAACGTTTGTGAAATCGCCTTGAAAGGTTGGTCCGCCATGAAAGTAGACGGATCCAAGCTCAAGCTTGGCTAGTCTGGCCCCTCGAGTGGAAGTGGCGTCGTAAAGGCCGAGGCCATAGGCTGGCCCTATTGCGTTACCAGAGAAGAATTGTAGTTCTCTCTCTTCTATGATCTCATTTGGATGGCCCCGTTCAAAATCGACGAGGGAGCAAGCGTAATAAGCTCCGGCGCAAATGCCGAGATAGATCCCTCCCGCTTCAACAAAACGTCTGATTTTTTGGTTCCCCGCTCCTTTGAGGTCTCGGTGATAGGGGCGATCTCGCCCTCCAGGTATAATGAGCAGTTTTGCGCTTTGATCCCAGTCGGTCTCAATCAAGTCTTTGGCGCTTAAAGTTTTACAATTTTTGAATTGCGAAAGGAGCGTTTGGCGAAGCAACTGGGAGACTCCTTCCCCATCATAAATAACGATTTTATTTAGCATTTTTTACTCTCGGCTTATATTAAGGGGTTATGAGACATTTTATCCATGTTTTGCTGATCGCGGCCCCCCTCTATGTAGCGGCGGGTGAAACGGCCTCTTTACAAGAGGGTGTACGAAGGATTCAGGCCCATCTCCTGATCGATGATCCTCAATCGGCGCTTGTTGACGCAGAGCGACTTGCGAGAGACTTTCCCCAGTCGGTTGAAGCTGGATCGGCCTTTGTCGAGGCGCTGGCTGCCTGTGGATTTGAAGAGCAGGCGTTAGATGAGTGGACTCGCCTTTCCATCCAATACCCTTCTCTTTTAGCTGATCGACATTTACTCGAAGAGATGAGTTGGGGCGTGTTGAAGAAGGGGATTAGTTCTACGCAATATGGCGTGCGACTCGGATCATTGATTGGTTCCTATTTGACGCACGATGTGCGCGCTGTGCCTGTATTATTGAAGATGATGCGCGATTCCAATGCGGTCATCCGCTCTGTCGCTGTTCAGATGGCCTCTTCATATGGAGATGCTGTGTTGAAAGATGAAATTTCCCGGATGCTTACGGAAGAAAAAGTCTGGATGGTACGACTTGAAGTGATCCGAGCGGCGGGGCTTTTACGGATCAAGAGTTTGGCGCCCGCTTTGCAAAATTATGTCGTGTCTGAGCGCACGATGTTTGAAGAGCGCCATTTGGCGATTGAATCGCTGATCAATATCTGGGAACAGATGGAGCCTGCTGAAATTGCTCGGCTGACGCAGAATAATCGAGCGGGCATGCGCCATTTAGCGGTGGCCATTGCCTTGCATTTTGAAGTAGAAGAAGTGAAACCGCAGATCTTGCAGCTATTGTCAGATACCCATCCCGATGTACGGATCGCTGCTTTAAATGCGGTTGGGCTTTTCTATCGAAAGTCGATGTCGAAGAGCGAGATCGCTGAAATTTTAAAACCGAGATTGGAAGAGGCAGATGCGGGAGTTTCAATTACGGCTGCATGGGTCGCGATGTTAGTCGATCCGACTCTGGGCGAACCGGTATTTGCGAAATGGCTCAAGGATACTATGGGCGAAAATCGCCGACTTGCCGCTGCAGCTTTGGCTGCAACGGGAAATCGCGGCGCTAATTTGTCGGTAAAAACACTAAAAGAAAGTGCAGATCCCTATGTGCGAGCGAACGTCGCAATGGGATTAATCGGTCAGCGGATTGAAGTAGCCGCCTGCTGTGACTGTATCGTCGATTTTCTGCATAGCGAAAAGCGGATGTGGATGTGGGATAAAAGACCCAACCCGCTCTTTCAAGCGTTAGCTCCCAGTCAAGTGCGACATGTCGATCAGATCCCCAATTATCCTGAATCGATCGATCAGATGACCCGGCTCAATTTAGTGTCGCTTTTGGCGATGGTGGAAGATCCGCGGGCAATCGATGCTTTGAAGAGCTTTTTACAGCAGAAAAAATGGGGTATTACGGGTGTTGCGGCGGCGACTCTTTTGCAAGAAGGGGATGAGACCGCTTTGGAAGTGGTGCGTAAATTGTTGGATGATCCAAATCCACAGGTGCGGCTACAGGCTTGTTTAGTTCTCGCCATGTATGGAAAAGATGAGAGTGTGTTAAAAGAGTTGCAGGGCGCCTATGCAGGAGCTGATTTTGAAATGAAGCTCCATATTTTAGAAGCGCTTGGCAACATTGGAACGGCCGATTCATTTAGTTTTCTCATGGGTGTATTGAGAGAGCCATTTCCGATGTTAAGAGTAGCGGCGGCGGCTTCTTTGATCCAGAGTGTAAACCGATGAGTCCAGAGAAAATTGTCGAGGCGCAGCGCTATTTGAAAGAGCGGCGACTTGACGGCTGGCTTGTCTATGATTTTCACCGCTGCAATGAATTAGCGCATCAATTTCTTTCGATTGCGCCCGGAGCGATGTCAACGCGCCGTTTTTTTTATTGGATTCCCGTAGAGGGGAAGCCCATCAAACTCGTCCATGCGATTGAAGCGCGGGCGCTAGATCATGCGCCTGGAGAAAAGAGAGTCTATTCTTCTTGGCAGTCGCTAGAGAAGGAATTGGGGCAGATTTTACAAGGCGCTCGGCGCGTGGCCATGGAATATTCACCGCGCAATGCGATTCCTTATGTTTCGAAAGTAGATGGCGGAACGGTTGATTTGGTGCGATCATTTGGAATAGAAGTGGTCAGCAGCGCCGATTTTCTCCTTTTTTTTACAGCTCTTTTAGATGATGCGCAGATGGAGAGTCAGCGTCGAGCGGCAAGAGGTTGCCAAGAGACGGTAGAAGGGGCTTGGAACTGGATTGGTTCCCATTTGAAAAAGGGAATCACAAATTGGGATGTATTGGAATGGATTCGGGGCGAATTTAAGCGACGCGAATTGGAAAGTGATGAGCCGCCGATTGTCGCTGTGAATGAACAGAGCGCAGATCCCCATTTTTCGACCGAGCGCAAGAGTGCAAAAAAACTTGCGTGGGGCGATTTTATTTTGATCGATCTTTGGGCGAAAGAAAAGCATGAAAGGGCTGTGTTTGGCGATTTAACGCGTGTGGCTGTCGTGGGAGAGGCGAGTGAGCGGCATCGGGAAATTTTTCAGATTGTGAGAAATGCGCAAACGGCAGTGATAGATTTGATTCGCTCCAAAAAAGGTGTGCTGGGTTGGGAAGCTGATGAGGCGGCTCGGACAGTAATTCGCGACGCAGGGTATGGGGAGTTTTTCATTCACCGGACAGGACACAATATCGGCGTCCAATTGCATGGAAACGGAACACATTTGGATAATTTGGAAATGCATGACGTTCGACCTTTATTGCCGAGAACTTGTTTTTCCGTAGAGCCGGGAATTTATTTACCCGGAGAATTTGGGGTGAGGCTGGAATCGGATATACTCATCCACGCCGACGGGAGGGTTGAGGTCACCGGCAGCGAGGAAGATGTTTTGAAGGTGTTAATTGAAAACTAATGGGCGAATAGAGGCGGGGCTCGATGCAGCTAAGATTTGCTCTATTTCTAGAGGCGCTTTGCCTGTTTCATTGAATCTAAAATAGGGACTTGTTCTGTTTACTTCTGAGGCATCTCGTGGCTGTTTTGGGAGTTTATCCAAAAGGCGGAGATGGAGGGGTTTTGCGGCAAAAACACCCATCTGGTTCAAATTTATTTCTTCAGTTGGATGCAAAATATTTTGTAAAGTCGCTGCGGCTTGAAAAAAGGCTGGCAGAGCTTTATTTTCAAGAGCATCCCATCCGAGTGCGCGATGTTGAAATTCGACTTGAGGTTGGGCTTCGTCGTAGGCGCATTCATGGTAGTTTTTCACGTGGATTTCTAAGGCTTCAGTTGCGATTTGTTCCCATGCGAGAGTGCGGGCGATAAGGGGAAGGAGAGCGGTGAGCGGGGTGTTGGCGGGGAGGGCAATGCGATCGGCCGAAAGGTTGCGTTCATTTAAAAACTGGTTGATCTCTGTCGCTGACCAATGTTGGATGAGAGCGAGCTGGTCGGCTACTTTCTGCTCAATTTCGTAGGCTTTGTATTCGGGTTTCGCGAGAGCTTCTAATGCATTGGAGGCGAAAAATAGGCCGATCGGAACGAGGAGTGCGAGGAGAGCAAGGGAGAGCGGAAGAGCAGGGAGGAGGCCGAGAGAGACGGCGAAGATGCCGGTGCAGATGATCGCGATGGCAACTTGGGCAACTTTGGCGGCGACGTTGTAGACGGTAGCCCATCGGTAATGAGCTGTGGCTTTTTCCTGGGGAATTTCCGTGAGGTAGCGACAAAGAGTGGGGGAGGTGGAAGTAGTGGCCATCTAATAATCCTTGTTGAATGGCCTACTTTATACCCTATTTGGGTTAAAAATTCATTAAGAAATCTCGACGAGACGCTGGAGAGCTATTTGCTTCATTCTCAAGTAGATATGCGCGAGTCCGTTGGAGCGATTGGGGGAGAGGCTGGCGAAGATGCCGAGTTCTTGGAGAAAGGTAGGGGGATTACGGAGAATGGCTTCGGGGGAGAGGCCATTATAGGCGAGGATGAGAAGGGCGGCAAGTCCAGCAGAGATAAGCGCATCAGCGGTAGCATTAAAAAAAAGTTTACCATCTTTCAGGGTGACTTGGAGGTAGAGGGTCGATTGGCAGCCAGAGACGAGGTGATCGGGAGTGCGAAGATCGGCTGGATAGGGAGCGAGCTTGCGACCGAGTTCAATGATGAGACTATAACGCTCTTCCGGCGATTGAAGAGATGAAAATTTTTCTTTGATAGAGGTGATTTGCGAATCAAAATTTGTCGTCATGAGGACGATCTTAGCAGAAAAGATATTAGAAAGCGATTGACAATTAACGAGCAGATGGTGTTTTATAAAAGGCATTTCCATCTAAAAACCAATATGGCCAAAGAAGAAACGATCAAAATGGAAGGCAAGGTTGAAGAGCTGTTGCCCAACATGAATTTTAGTGTGGTCTTGGAGAACGGGATGCGCGTTATTGCGCACCTGTGCGGCAAGATGAGAATGAGGAACATCCGCGTTTATGCTGGTGACAGCGTGACCGTTGAGATGTCGCCTTATGACTTAACAAAAGCGCGAATTGTCTATCGTCAAAAGTAATTTTTGGTGGTTTTTGGGTTGAATTTATTACCTCAAGCGCTTAAGCTTTTAAGCTTTTGTATGAACGCCCAGGTAGCTCAGTGGTAGAGCACTTGCATGGTAAGCCAGTGGTCGTAGGTTCGATTCCTATCTTGGGCAAAGCAGAATTGAGAAAAATTAAAATATAGAGCCTAACGGAGGAAGTTCGCATGGCAAAAGAAACATTTCAGAGAAAGAAAACCCACGTTAACATCGGGACGATCGGCCACGTCGACCATGGTAAGACAACTTTAACCGCGGCTATTACAAAAGTACTGGCGGAAAAAGGACAAGCGAAATTCCGTGATTACGCTTCGATCGACAATACCCCAGAAGAAAAAGCTCGCGGTATTACGATCAACGCATCCCACGTAGAATACGAAACAGCGAAGCGCCACTATGCGCACGTCGACTGCCCTGGCCACGCCGACTACGTCAAAAACATGATCACTGGTGCCGCTCAGATGGACGGCGCGATTCTCGTGGTTGCAGCGACAGACGGTCCAATGCCTCAGACAAAAGAACACATCCTCCTCGCACGCCAAGTAGGCGTTCCTGCGATCGTCGTGTTCTTGAACAAAATGGACATGATCGGCAAAGGCGACGAAGAGCTCGTTGAACTCGTCGAAATGGAATTGACAGAACTTCTCGAGTCGAAAGGCTACAAAGACGTTCCAATCATCCGCGGTTCTGCTTTGAAAGCTCTCGAAAATGATCCTCAATACGTCGACGCGATTGTCAAATTGATGGACACAGTTGACGAAAAAATCCCAACACCAGTCCGCGAAATTGATAAACCCTTCCTGATGCCTATCGAGGACGTGTTCTCGATCTCTGGTCGTGGTACGGTCGTAACGGGTCGTGTTGAGAGAGGCAGAATTAAAGTGAACGATAAGATCCAACTCGTCGGTATCCGCGAAACACGCGACACCGTTGCGACCGGTCTTGAAATGTTCAACAAACTGTTGGATGAAGCTCTCGCTGGCGAAAACGTCGGTGTTCTCCTCCGCAGTATTGAAAAAGGTGATGTAGAGCGCGGAATGGTTCTCTCTGCTCCTGGCACATGCACACCGCACACAAAGTTCAAAGGTACGATCTATATCCTCAACAAAGATGAAGGTGGCCGTCACAAGCCGTTCTTCACTGGCTATAGACCACAATTCTACTTCCGCACGACAGACGTAACGGGAACCGTTACTCTTCCAGCTGGAACAGAGATGGTGATGCCTGGCGATAACATCGAATTGGAAGCGGAATTGATCCACCCAATCGCGATGGAAGAGGGAATGCGCTTTGCGATCCGCGAAGGCGGCCGCACAATCGGCGCAGGAACAGTATCTAAAATTATCAAATAATTTTAGACTAGGGAGCCCCTGAGAGGGGGCTCCTTCTTGTTTTGTGGGTGTGTAGCTCAGTTGGTAGAGCAGCGATCTCCAAAGTCGCCGGTCGGGGGTTCGAATCCCTCCGCACTCGAAGGCCCCATAGGGGCCGAGAGTAAGAGCGACCCGCTAGAAGGGCTTAGTTTACTGATTGTTAAATGTTTAAGGAGTTATGATGACGGCTCTAACAGAACGAAAAAAACTTTCTTACTTTCGCGAAGTTCAGAATGAACTAAAAAAAGTTACCTGGACCTCAAAAGAAGAGCTGTTCTTTTCTACGAAAGCAGTTATTATAGCGACGTTTATTTTTGGTTTCGCGATTTATCTGGCCGACCTGGCGATCCGGGGGGGTATGGATTTGCTCTCGCAAGCAGCGCGCTTGATTTTTGGTTAAGGGAGAAGAGATGCACAGGTGGTATGTCGTTCAAGTGATTTCGGGTCATGAAAAAAAGGTCAAAAAGACCTTAGATGAAGCGGTGCAATCGAAGGGGATGACCGAATCGATTACCGACATCCTGATGCCAACCGAAAACGTATCGGAAGTTAAAAGAGGCCAGCAGAAGATCTCTGAAAAGAGAATGTGGCCTGGTTACTTGCTGGTAAAAATGAATTTAGATGATGATTCTTGGGCGTTTGTCAAAAACGTGCCTGGAGTGATCGACTTTTTGGGCGGCGAGAAGCCGACCCCGCTCACAGATAAAGAAGTGGGCGATATGATGAAAGAGCTAGAGGACCGCCAAAAAGGCATTGTCCAAAAGCACAAGGTCGAAGTGGGTGACAAGGTCAAGATCACCGATGGAGTGTTTGTAAACTTCGTTGGAACAGTGACTGAAGTCAACCATGAAAAAGGCCGGTTGAGCGTGATGGTCTCGATCTTCGGACGAGATACTCGCGTCGACGACCTCGAGTTCTGGCAAGTTGAGCAATCGACTGGCGAGAACAACGGGTGAACCGCAAGGTTCGATGAGGAGAGTGGGGGTGGTCCCTGCTCGCAAAGACTCACACTACTAAGGTAGAAATGGCAAAAAAACTTCTTAAAACTATCAAGCTGCAGATTCCGGCCGGAAAAGCCAATCCAGCACCTCCGGTGGGTACAGCCCTCGGGCCTGCTGGTATCAACATCATGGCTTTCTGTAAGGAATTCAACGCAAAGACGCAAGATAAAGCTGGCGAGCTTCTCCCAGTGATTATCAGCGTTTACGCAGACAAGAGCTTTACCTTCATTTTGAAGAAGCCTCCTGTCGCTAACATGATCAAGAAACTGCTCGGTCTCGAGTCGGGTTCTAAAGTTCCTAACCGCGATAAAGTCGGTAAAATGACGAAATCGCAGGTTCGCGAGATTGCTAAAATGAAAGCCGAAGATATGCGGATTACCTCCGAAGACGCGGCAATGATGATGGTCATGGGAACAGCGCGTTCCATGGGCGTCGACATCGTGGAGGGATAACCGATGGCAAATCGCTCAAAGAGAATGAGAGAAATCGACAACCTGATCGATTCAACAAGAATTTACAAGCTAGATGAAGCTTGCGATCTTCTGAAGAAAATGCCCCCCGTAAAGTTCGACCAATCGGTCAACGTTGCGCTGAGAGTTGGCGTGGATCCTAAGAAATCGGATCAGCAAGTTCGCGGTACCGTTTCTCTTCCTCACGGAACAGGCCAAAAAATCACTGTTTGCGTCATTGCAAAAGGTGAAAAGGCAAAAGAAGCGGAAGCTGCTGGTGCAGACTATGTCGGCGCTGACGATCTGCTTGAGAAAATCAAAGGTGGTTGGACAGACTTTACTGTTCTCGTCGCTACACCTGATATGATGCGCGAACTCGGTAAATTGGGTAAGGTTCTCGGACCAAGAGGCCTGATGCCTACACCGAAAGCGGGTACGGTAACAACCGATGTCGCTAAGGCAGTGAAAGAATCTAAAGGCGGTAAAATTGAGTTTAAAGTCGATAAGACTGGAAACATCAACAATGCTGTCGGCAAGGTTTCGTTTACACCTGCAAATCTCGCAGACAACATCAAAACGCTTCTACAAGCGATTAACAAAGCTAAGCCTTCAAGTGCAAAAGGGATCTTCCTCCGTTCGATGTATCTCTCGACCACGATGGGCCCTGGCTTGAAGATCGATTTGTCGAACTTTGCGGCTGGATCCTAAGGAGAGGAATTTCATGAGAGATGAAAAGCAATTGCTTCTGAATGAGATCAAAGAAAAGATCGATTCCTCGACCGCGATGATCGTGGCTCGTTACGCAAAGTTACCTGCAAACGGTTCTTGGCAGCTGAGAAGCCGATTGGCTGAAGCTGGGAGCTTGTTTGAGGTTGTGCGCAAAAGAGTGTTTCTAAAAGCCGCTGAAATGTCAGGCCTCAAATTCGATGATTCGGAAATGACAGGTCATATCGGCGTTGTTTTTGTGAACCAACCCGATGCGCTCGCGTCAGCGAAAGCCTTGATGAAATTCTCTTCGGAGAACGCCGATTCGCTCGAGGTCGTGTGTGGCCAAATCGAGGGCAAAATGGTTCCGGGTGCGGAAGTTGTCATGCTTTCGAAACTCCCAGGACTCAACGAGATGAGAGCAGAGTTCCTCGCCCTTCTCGTATCGCCGATGTCGCATACTCTATCCGTTTTGGATGCTGCGATGTCTGGTCCGCTCTCGGTGATTGAGCAAAAAAGTCAAACAGAATGATTTAGGAGAAATATACAATGAGTCAACATCTAGATGATCTAGTAGAAAAGCTGAGCCAACTCTCTGTACTCGATATGGCTAAGCTCAAAGAAAAACTCGAATCAAAATGGGGCGTAAAAGCGGCTGTTGCTGCTGCTGCAGCTCCTGCTGCCGCTGCTGCAGCGCCTGCTGCTTCTGATTCGACAGATTTCAAAGTTATTCTTGAAGGCCCAATTCCAGATGACAAGAAAATCGCAGTTATTAAAGCGGTTCGCGAAGTCACTGGCCTAGGCTTGAAAGAGGCGAAAGATATCGTCGAAGGAGCTCCAAAAGATCTCAAAGCATCTGCTCCAAAAGCAGAAGCTGATGAAATTCAGAAGAAGCTTCAAGCTGCTGGTGCAAAAGTTACCCTGAAAGGGCTGTAAAAACTTTGTACGATTTGGTATTGTTAACAAGCGCAGGAGCCACTTAGGTGGCTTCTGCCTGTTCGTTTTTACTAGTTTTGAGCGCTTAAAAGCGCCTTGTGTAGAAATACTGCTGTTGGAGTTGCCCCATGCTTAAAAAACCGCCTAAAAGGGTGAGTTTTCGTGAAAGGGAAGAAATTATCGATCTTCCAAACCTGATTGAGATTCAGATTAAATCTTACAATCAGTTTCTTCAGTCCCATCTCCTGCCACACGAGCGGGAAAACGTCGGACTGCAAGAGGTGTTCAGCGAAATCTTTCCGATTAAATCGTATGATGAGAAAACTGTTCTTGAATTCTTATCCTATAACCTGGGCGTTCCGAAGTACTCTCCTGAAGAGTGCATCCGCCGAGGGATTACCTATAACGTCACGCTAAAAGTTAAATTTCGCCTAACGGACGAAACGGGTATTAAGGAAGAAGAAGTCTACATGGGTACGATTCCTGTGATGACCGAGAAAGGTACGTTTATCGTCAACGGCGCTGAGCGTGTTATCGTTTCTCAACTCCACCGTTCACCTGGTATTTCTTACGAGCAAGAGCGCCATCCAAAGGGAACCATCCTCTATTCATTCCGCATGATTCCTTATCGCGGAAGCTGGCTCGAGGCCTCTTTTGATAACAACGACTTGATCTATATCTACATCGATCGCAAAAAACGACGCCGTAAGATCCTAGCTTCGACCTTTATCCGTACTCTGGGTTACTCAACCGATGCCGATATCATCGAGGAGTTCTTCGAAACGGTTAAAGTCAAAATTAAATCGGAAAAAGACTTCATCAAGTTGGTCGGTAAAATCCTCGCTGAAGATGTCGTTGACGAGCAGACAGGTCTTGTCTTCGGTAAAGCGGGCGAGAAACTCACGACAGCGATGTTGAAGCGCATGGTCGATGAGGGCATCCAAGCTGTCCGTATTGCGGAAGAAGCGGATGAAACTCACACGATCATCAAGATGCTCTCCAAAGATACAACCGACTCTTATGAGTCTGCGTTGAAAGATTTCTATCGCAAAATCCGACCAGGCGAACCTCCCACGCTCTCCAACGCCCGTTCGGCTATCATGCGCCTCTTCTTCGACCCAAAGCGCTACAACCTCGGCCGAGTTGGACGCTACAAACTCAACCGCAAGTTGGGTCTTGGTACGTCTGATGAAGAAGTCAATGTTGTCACGCTGAAAAAAGAAGACGTCATTGCAGCATTGAAATATTTGATTCGTCTGAAAATGGGCGACGAAAATGCCTTTGTAGACGATATCGACCACTTGGGCAATCGTCGCGTTCGTTCAGTCGGTGAATTGATCCAAAACCAGTGCCGTATTGGCTTGGCTCGCATGGAAAAAATCATCAAAGAACGGATGAACCTATTCGACTTCTCGTCGGATACAATGACTCCGGGCAAGATTGTCTCTGCGAAGGGTCTGGCTGGCGTGTTGAAGGACTTCTTCGGAAGATCGCAACTGTCTCAGTTCATGGACCAGACAAACCCTGTCTCCGAACTGACCCACAAACGACGTCTGTCGTGCTTGGGGCCAGGCGGCTTGAACCGAGAAAGAGCGGGCTTCGAAGTGCGCGACGTTCACCCTTCTCACTATGGACGTATTTGCCCGATCGAAACACCGGAAGGACCGAACATCGGTCTGATCACTTCTCTTTCGACCTACGCAAAGATCAACGAGTTCGGCTTCATCGAGACGCCGTACCGGATCGTTCGCGATGGCGTTGTGACAGAAGAGATCGAGTACATGACGGCCGATCAGGAAACCGACTACATCATCACACAGGCGTCTACGCCGCTCGATGAGCATGGCATGTTTACCGATACCCTCTGCTGGGCCCACAAAGCGGGTGAGCCGATGGAGATCGAGACGACGAAAATCACTCACATGGACGTCTCTTCGAAACAGCTCGTTTCGATTGTCGCCGGTTTGATTCCGTTCCTCGAGCACGATGACGCCAACCGAGCGCTCATGGGATCGAACATGCAACGTCAAGCTGTTCCTCTTTTGATCACCGACGCACCGATCGTGGGCACGGGCCTTGAAGCTCGCGCTGCTGCTGACTCGGGTGCTGTTGCGGTTTGCCAAGAGCACGGAGTTGTCGAGTATGTCGACGGATTTAAGATCGTCGTCGCTCCAAAAGACAATCCGCTGAACAAGCATACTTATACATTGAAGAAATTCCTCCGTTCCAACGGTGGTACTTGCATCAACCAAACGCCTCTTTGCAATGTCGGCGATAAAGTTAAACCAGGCGATATCCTCGCTGATGGTTCTGCGACCGACAAAGGGGAGATCGCGTTGGGTAAAAACGTTCTCGTAGCGTTCATGCCCTGGTGCGGTTACAACTACGAAGACGCCATCATCATCTCTGAGAAATTGATTCGCGAAGACTATTATACTTCGCTCTATCTCGAAGAGTTTGAATTGACTGCTCGTGATACCAAGTTGGGTAAAGAGGAAATCACAAAAGATATTCCAAACGTTTCGGAAGATCAGCTCAAAGACCTAGGCGACGACGGAATTATCCGTGTGGGTGCCTCGGTTGAACCGGGTAAGATCCTCGTCGGTAAAATCACGCCGAAGTCGGAAACGGAACTCTCTCCTGAAGAGCGTCTCTTAAGAGCGATCTTCGGCGAGAAAGCGGCTGACGTGAAAGATGCTTCTTTGACAGCGCCTCCAGGTACGGAAGGGGTGGTCATGGATGTAAAAGTCTTCTCTCGACGCGACCGTCTTTCTAAGACTGACGATGAGTTGGTTGAAGAAGCGACCCGAATTAAGGATATCCATTCTGATTACAAGACGAGAGAAGCGGAACTGCAACTCGAATTCCACGAGAAGCTGGGCGCACTGCTCATGAACGAAAAAGCGCCTGCTGCGATCATGCACCGTAAGAGCGGTGAAGTTCTGATCGAAGAAGGTGTCGTTATGACGCAGGAAATGATTGAGATGTTGGAAGGCGAAAAAGCTGAAGATCTCATCATGGCCGACCGCGATATCTACGTCGAATTGAAGAAGATCTTGCGCGAATACGAAATGGCGATCCAGACGCTGCAAAACCAGCATAAGACTGAGATCGAATTCATGCGCAAAGGGGATACCGATCTCGATCCCGGCGTCATCCGCCAGGTGAAGGTCTATGTCGCGACCAAGCGCAAGCTGCAAGTCGGTGATAAGATGGCTGGTCGTCACGGTAACAAGGGCGTTGTCGCGAAACTTGTTCCTGAGGCCGATATGCCTTACTTACCAAACGGACAGCCGATTGAAATCGTGCTCAACCCGCTTGGCGTACCTTCCCGTATGAACATGGGACAGCTTCTCGAAACTCACCTTGGATATGCTGCGAAACAAGCGGGTATCTATGTGAAGAGCCCTGTATTCGAAGGGTTCCCGGAAGCGAAGATTTGGGAAATGATGAAAAATCAGACGATGTTCGTCGACGGAAAGGCTTATCTCTACGATGGCCGCACTGGCGAGCGCTTCGATAACCGAATTGTGGTTGGCTACATCTACATGTTGAAGTTGAGCCACTTGGTTGCCGATAAGATCCACGCTCGATCGATTGGACCCTACTCTCTCGTTACGCAACAGCCTCTTGGCGGTAAGGCCCAGATGGGTGGTCAGCGATTCGGGGAGATGGAAGTTTGGGCGCTCGAAGCTTACGGCGCGGCTCACTTGTTGCAGGAAATGCTCACAGTGAAGTCGGATGACGTGGCTGGTAGAACTCGAATTTACGAGTCGATCGTGAAGGGTGATAATACGCTAGTCGCAGGTACGCCTGAGTCGTTTAACGTTCTCGTGAAAGAGATGCAAGGCTTGTGCCTCGACATCCGCACTGAGTTCGTAGAGTAGGATTAAAGGGGATTTTCGATGTTTGATGCAGATGAAGATGTAAGAGCGTCTCAATTCGATAAGCTGACCATTAAGATTGCGTCTGATGATGTGATCCGCAACCAATGGTCGCGCGGTGAGATCAAAAAACCCGAAACAATTAACTACCGCACCTTCAAGCCAGAGAAGGGCGGTTTGTTCTGCGAAAAGATTTTCGGTCCTACCCGGGATTGGGAGTGCGCTTGCGGAAAATATAAGAAGATCAAGCACAAAGGGATTGTTTGCGACCGCTGCGGCGTCGAAGTGACTCTCTCTAAAGTGCGCCGAGAGCGCATGGCCCACATTGATTTGGCTGTGCCTGTCGTCCACATTTGGTTCTTCAAGACAATGCCATCTCGTATCGGCAACATCTTGGGAATGTCCACATCGGATCTCGAGCGCGTCATTTACTACGAAGAATATGTAGTGACAGATCCAGGTCGTACGGAACTGCAAAAAAAGCAGCTCTTGAACGATAACGAGTATCGAGAAGCGCAAGAGAAGTGGGGCAGCGATGCATTCACTGTTAAGATGGGCGGCGAGGCGGTTCAAGAACTGCTCAAAACCGAAGATCTCAGCGGCCTCGTTGTCGACCTGAAAGACAAGCTCCGCAAGACCAAGTCGATGCAAGCTCGTATGAAGCTCGCCAAGCGTTTGAAAATTGTGGAAGGTTATGCGACATCGACCAACCGTCCCGATTGGATGGTTTTGGCTTGCGTTCCCGTCATTCCGCCAGATCTACGCCCTCTCGTTCCCCTCGATGGCGGTCGATTTGCGACATCTGATTTGAACGACCTGTATCGCCGAGTCATCAACCGAAATAACCGTTTGAAATCGA
>JBEHXF010000031.1:0-23418 GCA_048498835.1 Chlamydiota bacterium
GAGGCGCCGATTGCACGGTTGGGTTATTCGGGACAATTTTAGGTGATGAATGAGAACTGAGTTTGATTCGTTTGAATTTGATGCGGTTGGTTTAGAAGGGCCGATTAGGGAGAAATGGCAGGGGCGCGATGTTAAGATTGTGGATATGGGATTGGGAAATGGAATACGCCCTATGGGTG
The DNA here is from genome assembly GCA_048498835.1 of Chlamydiota bacterium. Taxonomy (GTDB): domain Bacteria; phylum Chlamydiota; class Chlamydiia; order Chlamydiales; family SM23-39; genus CAITMJ01. Next base: position 180 of record JBEHXF010000031.1, read on the forward strand.
ATGTTCCAGGATCGGCTTCTTTCGGAAAGATCCTTACCTGGCCTTTTATCGGGACGGTAGAGGCGAAAAGTTCGAGATGCTTTTCCACAGATGGCGTCAGAATGCCAGGCATGGCCCTAATAGGTATTAATGGCATTCGAACGTCTTTTGAAGCTGCTCAAGGTCATGCAGAATATCTCAGGAGCTTTACGGCTGAGCATCAAATCGATTGGATCTATAACCAAACACATGGTGTAGGGGTCGATTTAGCTGAGGTGCTTTTGATGAACTATGTGGGGTTTTCATCGAATCCAGCCAGATTACTGCTAGAGAGGTGGAAAGAGTTTCATGAGGGAAATCCAGATAAGCCGTGTGCTAAGATATTGCAGGTCTGCCATAGCCAAGGGGCGATCCATGTGAAAAATGCTTTGATGGCTGCACCGAAAGAGATTAGAGATCGTGTGATCGTTGTGGCTATTGCTCCAGCAGCCGTCGTGCCAAGAGAAGTTTGCTTTAGGTCCTATAACTATGCAAGCAAACGAGATGTGGTACACTATGGAGAACTCATGCATCAAGGAGCCCTGAATACGAATGAATACAGCAATTCTAAGGCGTTGGATCTCATGTTGGAAAACCGAAAGGAATTGGTTTTGTTAGATCCTCATCCAGACGCTCCCCTATTTGATCATGACTTTCAAAGTCCTACTTTTTATAAAATCCTAAAAGAACTTATGGAGGAATATGCAACGGTTCATGGCATTTATGTATAAATACCTTTTTGTGTTGTCTCTTATTTCTCTCGCTAGCTGTATAAAAAACGATCCTTTTACTCACAGCAAGAGCGAGGTTACTAGCGAAATATTATTGAAAGCGGCTACCACGTTGAAAAAAGAAAAGGAATTGTATGTCTGTGGTAGCGGAGGGCAAATGATGGATCAAGTCAAAATGCTCGCGTTAAGTTTTTTCTACTACAAAGACATTGAATTAGAAGAGGGTCGAGAACTGGTTACTTACGCCGTAAATGAACTGGTAAATACAGTCAATTCTAACGGAGAAGTACGACCTTTTTTGGCTAACTATCCTTTTCAAGCAGAAAACGTGGAAATAAGAATTTTTCTTCAATATCCCGATGGTTCTAGCTTTGGGGCTAACAGACTCTCTGTCATAACGGCCCTCAACGGCGATATTCAATATAAAACAGAAAAAGGAGCGGGAGAGAAATTTGAAATTGCTTACAGGGAAACATTTGGGGAAGCAATGCAAAAACTGGAAAAACAGAAAGCCATTTAGAGGGGAAAAAGATCTTTTTTCTAATAAATCTTCCAGGGATCTGTCTTTGCATGAGTAAACATCTCTAATACATACCCATGATCAAATTCTAATATCCCATCCATTTTAGAGGAGTCTGTGCTAATTTTTTTTAGTTTTTTTCCAATAAGACCTGATAATATTTGTCTTAGAGATTCACAATTCCCTTTTATACAACTAAAATAATAATCTTTACGCCCCATAATATATTGATCGTTTTTTTTAAGTCTCCAAGCCGATAGACCAAATTCAAACGTCAAACCATCGCTAAAAATCAGCTTCGAAAGTTTATCATTATTATAAATGATTTCATTCACGATTGAGTTATTTGACTCATAAAATACGCTGTTATTCCTGTCATTTATTCTTATTTTTTTAGAGAGCGCTTCAACAGATTGAATAGCTTCTTTAGAAGAGCAGTCAACAAGAAGTGTAGATTGGTCAGGAAAAAATATAACCCACTGATTTTCTTCGATTTGATTAAAAAAAGTGACAATTCGATAACCGTCATCAAAAATTAATTCAATGTCTAAAAATTGAGAAACAAATTGTAATGATAGCAATTTTCGACCCAGTATTTTCTCGATATAACTTTGAATACTAATTTCCGAGCTTTCGCCCGACCCAATAACATACTTATCAAAGTGAGAAAGTTTCCAAGAAGTCCCACTCAACCAGATACACCATTCCTTTTGTAAACGTTTTCTTCCATTGCTAAGGATCTTTTCTTTTTGCTCTCCGAATTCCAGGAAAATATTTGATCCAACAGAATTAAAAGTGCGATCCATTACTTGGTTAATTAGATTCTTAATAAGAATTTCATAAGTCTGTACAAAGTTATTATGATCCACCAAATAGTCCATATCCTTCTTCAATTAATTCATGATAACCAAAGCTTGGACCACTAATTTACCCTCTTCTTCACAGTTCTCAATGTCTGCAAATAGAGAAAAAGTAATAAGTAAGATGAAAATAAATCGCATAATGCCTCACCAAAAAAAATGGTGCCAGGCTAACGGATAAACCTGAATTTTGTGAAGATTTTTTTATTTGCAATCGACATGAAATTGAAAATCAATCGCCTTAGTAATCGCATGTTTAGTATAATACCCACCTATTCTTTTTGGAGGAGAGTTTGATGATTAAGTGGTTTTTGAATCGATTTTTTGGGTATTTCCCTTCTTGGTTAGTGGATTATTCTGGAATGGGGTTGTCTGAGTTGAATGGTCAGCAGAAGCTGGTTAGCGGGTCGTGGAAAGATCTGTTGATCAATGGTCAAGCTTTGTTGGGAAATGGGAAGGACTTGACGATGTTCCAAAATATTGTCGTGGTCAATGGCGAACTGAAGGCAGACGGGTGTTTATTTGATCTGCTGGATGTAAGGGGTAATTTTCGGGTGCGCAAGTCCATTTGCGAAAAGAAGGCGATGTTTTTTGGAAGCGGTGTCATTGAAGAATGTAACATGAGCGAAGTGGATTTGAGAATCGTGGGAGGAAAGGTAGTTCTACGCAATTGTAAGGTTAGAGGAGATATCGTTTTTTCGTCTGGAAAAAGCTTTTTTAGTCGCTTGGTGTTGGATAACTGCAGCGTAAGTGGCCTCGTCTGGATCAAGGATCAAAAAAAGGTCAGGATTGTGAATTGCACCGAAGAGATTCGATTCGGAGAAGTGAGTTAGTCTTGTTTCGGTTGGGGGAGCTTGCTCTCATCTGAGCAGTAGGTGCCCATCAGGAGATCGCCGACGGGGAAGAGGACAAAGCCGTAATTGTAGTGGGTGTTCTTGTGGTGAATGGTGTGTAGGCGTTTGGCGTATTGGAACCAAGGGTCTTGCCAGGTACCTTCGATATGCTGCTGGTAGTACTCGCTTTTATGCATGGCGACATGGAAGTGATCTTCAAACTTATACCAGAATGCAAAGGTGAGAATGGTGAAAAAACCGGTAAGGAGCAAGTAGGGCCAAGTGAAACCGACTGCCCAGAGGATGAGTACTTCCAGAAGATAAGTACCGAAACCGGCGGCGGCAACGTTCGAGGGGCGCTGGACCCAATAGTCTTCGAGTGGATCTTGGTGATCTTCCATCTGAGAATGGCAGACGATATGATGGTGTCGATGTTTGCTTTGGGTATAGTGCCAAATGGCGAGAAGATAGCTGACTAGCGGGAGCTTTTTATGGAAGAGAAAGCGGTGAAGGACGGCTTCTGCACACGAGGTCGCAATCGCTGCAAAGATGAAACAAAAGACGACTTTCAAAGCAATGATCATAATAAACCTCAAGATCTATTCTAGTTCATAACATTAGGTTGTTAGGAGTGCAATAAATATTTAAGAGTGGTTCTCGACGAAGGCGAGCTGGACGAATGCAATAGTCCAGACTAGCGGTAAAGTTATAACTTTCGTTGTTTCTCTTTTGAAATTTTAAATTTATCAAACTTTTAATCATCATAATTAGGAGGTTTATGGAATTAAACATCATAGATTACATAAATTCAAAAGAGGTTTTTATAAATTTTTTAATAAATCTGTTTATTAAAAGTTTTTTTCTTATAAAAGGTCTTGATCTTTATGATAAATCGAAATTCCCATTTTCTTGGAAGAAGGTTGGAGGATGTATACTAATTGCAGTAGCTCTCTTATGGTTTAAAAATGCTTAAGAAAGGTTAGCTTTTGTTCAGGAGTGGTTTTCAACGAAGGCGAGCTGGAGGATGCGGAGGTCGACGATGCGGGGGGCGAAGCGGCCGCCGGTTGGAGCAGTGGCTAGCTGCTTCCGGTAGTCTTCAACCATGGTGCGCCGGAGGGCAAAGAAGTTGTTGAGCTGCTGCGCGTAGTCTTTAGGGGCGAGGCGGAGAATTTTGGGGAAGATAAAGGTGAGCTGCTGGTCATCGCGGCGGAGAATAAATTCTTCTTCGGTAAAGAGGACGATTTCACGGCGACCGAGGGTGGGAGCGAAAGCGTTGGAGACGTCGATTCGCTTGATGCGAAGCCCTTCTCGCCAGGGCGAACCTTCAAAAGTTTGGAGTAGATCGAGCGCGAGAGTGAGGTAGCGATTATTGAGTGGGGTGCGCCAAAGTCCTCCCCGGCGGCCGCTTGAATCTTCAGATGCGCCAAAGGGGGGCAATCCGAGGTAAATTTCTGTGAGTTCTTTTGGAGAGAGAAAGGGTGAGACGGGAAAGAGATAGCCGTGCCGGTCAATGGCTGTATTGCGATAGTCGGCGATGTAGGCGATGGGTTTTCGGACTTGATAATCGATGTAGAGTGTGTTGGGAGGGAGGCGTTGGATGTGGGCAGATTGAATGAGGGGCGAGGCAAGGAGGGCTTTTTCAGCGTCTTTTGGATGGAGTGAATAGAGGCTGCGCGGTGAATCAGCAGAGAGATTGAGGAGTTCGGCGAGATAGGAAGTTTTCAAAGCCTCTTTTTCTGGCCCAGTTTGGACGATCGCTGTGATGTTGTATTGGGCGGAAGTGAGTCGCGCGTGTTTCCAAGATTGGTAGAGATGATAACCAAACAGCGTGACCGTAAGTGTAGCAACAGTTGATCCGATCAGGCAGGTAAGGGCTTGTCGAGTGGTCCACTGCTCCGCCATGACGTTTATTTTCCTCTAATTTCTGCGAGTCGTCGATGGCGCTGGAGCGCGAGAATGAGCAGTTGATGGCAGAGCGCGGGTAAAGAGAGATTCGTTTGTTCCCACATGGATGGATAAGCGCTTGTTGCAGTAAAGCCTGGGAAAGGATTGATTTCATTGAGCCAAAAATGGCCTTTGGTGTCGTAGAAAAAATCGACGCGAGCCATCCCCTTGCAATTGGTTGCGCGATACATGGCGAGGGCGAGGTGGGCGCCGAGAATTTCGTGGGTAGGTGGGATACGTGCGGGTATCGCCATGCCCGACGCGGTGGGTCCATATTTAGAGGTGTAGGAGTGGAAGCCGTCGTTGAGAATCTCACAAGATTGGGCGACGCGTAAGTGCTCATTGCCGAGGATCGCAAACTCAACTTGAATTCCGTTGATTTCGTTTTCAATGATGAGGGTGTCATCGTAAGTGAAGGCATCTGAGGCTGCAGCTAGCGCCTCAGTGGGTGTCGCGGCTCGATGTACGCCGATGCTAGAACCGAGATGGACCGGTTTAATCCAGACAGGATAAGTGAGTGTCCGATCAATTTGCTCGAGAAGAAGATCGGGATTTGCGCGAAAGGTTTGTCTATCGAACTCAAAAAAGGCTGCGGTAGGGACGTTATGGCAGATCGCCAGGTGCTTGGTCCAAGCTTTATGCATCGTTAGGGCGCCCGCGCGGTAATCGCAACCGACGTAGGGAATGTTGAGTGTATCGAGAAAACCTTGGAACATGCCGTCTTCGCCCTGGGGGCCATGAAAGATGGGAAAGACAGCATCGCAACTGGTGAGCTCTTCCAGGATTTGCGGGGGAAGGAGCTGATTTTGAAGGGTGAGTTTTTGTTCGAGTTTAGTGAGTGCATCGGGGCCACAGATCCAATGCCCCTCTTTTGTGATGCCGAAGAATTTTAGATTGTAGAGATGTGGATCGAGCGCAGAAGAAATCCGGCGAGCAGACATGAGTGAAACGTCGTGTTCGGCGGATGTACCTCCGAAGAGGATGCCGAGAGTGAGTTTCGGTGCGCGGGCGCGATAATGTTGGAGAATCGGCTCCCCTGTTTTCGTAATATCGCCGGCGCCAAGCGTGAGGACCACATCGTGAGGCATGAGGAGAGAAGCAACACCGATTTCTAGTTCTGCACGGGGTATGAAATGGGCTTTAGAGCCGAGTCGTTCTCGAAGCTGGGCGAATAGTGCGGCCGAGTTGATGCCGTCGATAGGGGCTTCACCTGCTGAGTAGATGTCGGTCATGATGACGAGATCGGCTTCATCAAAACAAGTGATAAACGCATCGAACAAATCTCGTACGCGGGTATAGCGATGAGGCTGAAAAACAGCCACAAGCCGTTTTTCTCTCGATTTTTCGCGAAGGGCTTGAATGGTTACTGCGATTTCAGTGGGATGATGACCATAGTCGTCGTATAATTCAACTGCGTGCGCTGTCCCTTTCCAATCGAGGCGCCGTGCGGCCCCTGCGAAGCTGCGGAACGCGGAGCGAATCGAGGCTTCAGAAATGCCGAGACTGAGGGCGAGGCCAAATACAGCAGCACCGTTGAGAGCGTTGTGCTCGCCGTGGAGGGCGAGATCTATTGCGCGGTAATGAGTTTGATTCCAGAAAAGATCAAATCGAATGCCCATTTCCGTGACGTGGAGAGAAGTAATGCGGAGTCCATTGGTTTTATCAAACCCGTAGGAAATGCCTGGCGGCTGGAGCGAGCGAAGTCTGGCATCGTCGCCGCACCAAAAAAGATGCTTGGAGTGCTGGACTTGATTGAAAAATTGGGTAAAAGAGACGTCCAGCGCGGCTGAGGTTTTCCAATAATCGAGGTGTTCATCTTCGAGATTGGTGACGATCGCGCCGAAAGCGGGTGTTTTGAGGAACGAACCGTCGCTCTCATCAGCCTCGGCGATGAAGTAAGGACCTGTTCCAGCATGTCCGTTGGTATTGAGGTTTTTGAGAAGTCCTCCGACGACAAAACTCGGATCTTCTTGCGCTTCGAGAAAAACGGCAGCGAGGAGCGAAGTGGTGGTGGTTTTTCCGTGAGTTCCAGTGACGAGAAGGGGCCGTTTACCGCGCATGAGTTCATTGAGAAAATCGGAGCGGTGAAGGAGTGGAAGGCCGAGCTGTTTTGCGCGCTGAAGTTCTACGTTATCGGACTTTACGGCGCTGCTATAGATGACCGCTGTCGCTGTAGCGAGAGTCTCGGCGTTATGTCCGATATAAACCGAAGCTCCCTCTTCTTTCAGTTGTTCGAGAAGCGCGCTTGAACTAGCGTCACTCCCCTGCACTTGTTTGCCCCGTTTCATCAAAACCCGGGCCAGTGCGCTCATCCCAATTCCACCTAATCCGATGAAGTGATACATGGCCATCCTCCACATTGCGCCACAAGCGCATCGATTTCAATTGGCTCACTATGTTGCGCTTTTGCCGTTGCCAATGCAAGTCTCATCGCACCTAAATCGAGTCGGGCGATGAGTTTTTTTAATGTTTGAGGATTTGCTTCGCTCTGCGGCAGCCATGTTGCGCCGCCAATCGATTCCAAGAATTGGGCGTTGTGCCGCTGGTGGTCATCTGCAGCGAATGGATAAGGTACGAGAACAGCCGGAAGTTGGTAGCGGAGAAGTTCTGCTGTTGTACCTGCACCACTTCGGCAAACTGCGCAATCGGCGGCGAGATAAGCGGGTGTCATGTTGGTCTCGTAGCCTTTTACGGTCGCGCTGATATTGAGCATTTTGTAACGGGCTTGAACTTGAGCGGCTGCTTGATCGCTACCTGCGAGGTGGATCACTTGAATATCATTTCGCTCAGAAAGTACTGCGGGCATTGTCTCATTGAGATAAGCGGCGCCTTGCGATCCGCCAAAAATTAAAAATGTGAGCCGCTCGGGATCAAGTCCGAGTTCCTTCCGAGCCGCTTGTTTCGTGAGAGTTTTTTTGCTAATCCAGGGAAAAAGCGGGACGGGGGTCGCTCGCTTGAAAGGATGGGTGGCAAGAGGCAATTGAATGGCGATCGATTTTGCAAACGGAGCAAAAAGTCGAGTCACTTTACCAGGTATTCGATTGGGTTCGTAAAGGACAATGGTCTTTCGAAACAGAAGGGCGGCAAGCAGGACGGGAACGGTGTGGTAACTGCCGAATCCGATGACCACAGAGGGATTTTCGCGGCGCATGAGTTTTAAAGCTTTCCACAAACCTCTCCATACCGTGAAGAGAAATTTGATCCCGAGAGGCGCAGAGCGTATTTCTCGATAAGCAAAACGCTCACGTTGAAAAAAAGGACTTTTTTTGAGTTTGTAGCCAGCGAAAAGAACATCGCAATTTTGCCGTTTTTGGAGAAGCTCTGCTAACTCTTGTGCGGGAAGTAAGTGACCTCCACTTCCTCCAGCTGCGATCAATACTTTAGGCTTCATATGCCATTCCCTGTTTGCGTGCGATGTCCAAGAGTATAAAGATTGAAGCAATATTCACCATCAACGAGGTGCCTCCTTGCGAAAAAAATGGGAGGGTCATCCCTTTACTAGGCAAAAGTCCAGAGACAATGCCGAGGTTGAGAAAGGCTTGAATGGAAACAAGAACAGTCAAAATGGATGCGATTAAAAACGCCTCTTTCGTTTTTGCTTTGAGAGCAATAGAAAAGCCCGAATAGGCAAAGGTGACGTAGAGGCCGATGAGCGCCAGCATGCCGACAAAGCCGGTTTCTTCTGCATAAATAGCAGCGACGTAATCGTTTTGCGCTTCGGGAAGATAGTTGAGTTTTTGAATGCTTTCACCCAGGCCGCGACCGAAAAGTCCACCGGATCCCGCGGCAATTTTCGCCTGATGGGGTTGATGGCCTTTGCCTAACAGATCGAGTTCGGGATGGAGAAAGACTCGGATTCGATCATGGACGTGAGGCATCTGATAAGCGGCGATGGAACCGAGCGCAATGAGGCTGAGAAGAGGCCAAGCCCAGAATTTCGCGCGTATGCCCGTCATCAAAAAGAGGACCAGAAGACAAAAAAGGATGATGATCGTAGTGCCGTTATCGGGTTCTAGAAGAATTAAGCCGAGCGGAATCGAGAGCCATGCGAGGATTTTCACAAACGAGAGGAATTGAATCTCCCCTTCTTGTTTTAAGACCCAATGGATGAAAACGGCGGGAATAGCGATCTTGGCACATTCGGAGGGTTGGAATGAAAAACCAAAGACACCGAGCCAGCGACGAGCTCCGTTGATTTTTTGTCCAATCCCGGGAACATAGACGAGAATGAGAAGAAACGTGATACCGATGAGAATTGGCACGCTCCATTCCAAAAGGCGCTCATAACCGATCCGATAAGCGATGAATCCGAGAACAACCCCAACTAGGCTGAAGGCGATTTGCTTGTATAAAACAGCATGGGTGTTGACGTCGAGCGAGCGGTCGATGATTTCAGCCGCTGTCGTATTGAATACCATCAGTAGCCCGATTGAATACAAAAGGGCTACTGCTAAAACTAAAGCAATCGAGGATTTACTCACTTTCGAACCTTCTACCGAATGCGGAGGCGGTCGCCCGGCTTGAGCTTACGGGCTTTTTCTTCATTTAGTCCATTGAGTTTGAGTAGTTCATCCACCTTTAAGTGGTGCTTCATCGCAATGGTCCAGGGATTATCCCCTACTTTTACCGTGTAGTAGTCAGGTCCAGTTTCTACCTGTTTTTTCTCAATTGCGGCAGCGGATACTTTAGGAACAACCGCTTTAACAACAGGGAGTTTTAATACTTGACCGACGCGCAAAAAACTGCTCGGGAGATGATTGAGTTTAATGATCTCATCCACAGTTGTCTTATGTGCTTTGGCGATTTTCTCAAGAGTGTCTCCTTTCTTCACGGTCACTTCGATGAAATTGGATTCCGTTTTTACAGGAGCTGCAGCAATCGGCGCAGGAGCGGGCGCTTGGACGGGAACTGCTTCGGGGACAAGCGGTGGTAATTGATGTACGACAACGGGCTCGGCTGGCTTGGCGGCGGGAGCGCTCGGCTGCTCGGGCAGAACTTGAGGAAGGGGTTCTGCAGCTACAGCAACGGGTTGTCTCATCGATACATCGATCTCATCACCAAACAAAGGTGTCGATTGCGTCTCATGTTTGGGAGCAGCCGTCATTTCATGGGTAGGAGGAATGGCCATCTCTTCTTGTGAAGTTAAGGCTGTAACGAACAAAACGACCAAAAGCCCTGCGTTGATTAAAACGGCGAGCAAGATCGTATTTTTGCGATTCATGAGATCTCCTTCACTAATCTTTTAAACGTATCGCCTCTTTCGGCGTAGTTGCGGAACTGATCATAACTCGAACAGCCTGGAGAAAGCAAAACAACATCGTGAGCTGCCGCTTCTTTTTTTGCCAAGCGAACCGCCTCATCCATTGTTTTGACCCGCTCAAAGGCAAATGAAGAAGAAAGTTCTTCTTCCATTTTCCCTGCAGCTTCTCCATACGCAATCATTTTCTTTACCTTTCCCCGAAACGGATCGATCCAGGGTCGATAGGACGCGCCCTTATCCACCCCACCTAAAATCAAAACCACCGGTCCATCAAACAACGCCATCGCGTGCATCACTGCATCGATGTTGGTCCCTTTACTATCATTATAATAGTGGACACCATCGATATCGCCCACCCACTCAATCCGGTGAGCCGGTTTCTGAAATGTTTTTAGCGCCTGCTCAAATTCCTCACGGCTGACGCCAAATTCTGCGCACAGCGCAAAGGCTGCCAATACGTTTTGTTCTTCGGGCACACCACATTTTATATACTCAAATTTTGAAATCGGTGCAACTGATTGTTGGTTCCAACCAAATAAATCGAATATCTGAACAGGGATACTAAACAAATTGGGAAATTGATCGAGTACGCTTTTTGAAACAAAGAGTTTTCCCCCATCCATTAGACAATTTTGCATCCGAGCTTTTGAAAGGGCGTAATCGCGCATGGTTGGATAGCGATCGAGGTGGTCGGGAGTGAGGTTGAGATAGACGCCGGCCATCAGTTTTCTCGCCTGCATCGTATCGAGCTGAAAAGAGCTCAGTTCAACAACTAGAATCTCTTCCTCATCGGGATTGAGGAGGTATTCTGACAAAGCGGTGCCAACATTGCCGACTGCGCGAGCTTTCTTTCCTACCGCATTGAGAACATGAGCGACAAGGAGCGTGACCGTAGTTTTACCATTCGTCCCCGTGACTCCAACGCATCGATTTTTCACCTGCTGAAAGGCAAATTCAATTTCTCCCACAACTTCAATCCCCAGAGTCTCCGCTCTTGTCACCAGTGGATGATTCGGCGAAATACCGGGAGATAAAATGATCCGATCGATTCCGTCGAGGGGAAAATCGGCTCGATCGATCTCTACTCCGAGTTTTGCGCCCTGTTGATCGAGAGCAATGGCCTCAATGCCCATTTTTTTCAATAGAGCTAGCGAAGCTTTGCCACTGACGCCATAACCGATAACGAGAGCTTTTGTCATATTAAATCCAACCGTCGCTAGTTCTGTTCACCACAGAGGCATTTTTCTCTGTGTAACTCCTTTTTTATCTCTGTGCAACTCTGTGATTTTTTAAAATCGCCCACAAGTTTCCTCACTGGAATTTCAGTGATGCAACCGCAATGATCGCAAAAAGAAGGCTTATGATCCAGAACCGGATTACAACTTTGGTTTCCGGCCAACCTTTGTATTCAAAGTGGTGATGGAGCGGCGCGCAGAGGAAAATCCGTTTTTTATTCCGGTAGCGATAGCTGAGGACCTGCAAAATCACCGACATCGCCTCTGCGACAAAAATAGCGCCAGCCATTGCTAAGATGACCTCGCGTCGGAGCAAGACAGCTGCGACGCCGACAATTCCTCCCATCGCAAGAGATCCCGTATCGCCCATGAATACCTGGGCTGGGTATCCATTATACCAGAGAAATCCGAGACAGGCTCCTGCCAGAGCGAAAAGATAGACTGCGATCTCACCGCTTCCATCGATATAGAGAATGTTGAGATAGCGGGCCAAATCGACGTGATTCGATAAAAAGGCAAAGAGTCCTAAAACAAGCGAAACCATCACCAGGCAGCCAGCAGCTAGGCCATCGAGGCCATCGGTGAGATTGACCGCATTGGAAGATCCGGTGATCACAAAAACAAGGAGGAGAAAAGCTCCGATCAAACCAATCCCGTGCCAAGTAATGACGGGATCTTTGATAAACGGAAGATAAAATCGGCTGATATACTCTTGGGTCGTGAAAGTAGTGGATTGAATGAGAGGTCGTTTTCCCTCTCGCGGAATCACCACCTGCTCTTTAGCCGTCGGCGGTTTGAACCAGCTGCCTGTAGCAAGAGCGGTTTGCAGAGTGGGGCTGAGCAGATACAATGCGATCAGCGAGGAAAAACCGGCCTGAATCAACATTTTTTTACGCGCTTTCAAACCTTTGCTATTTTTATAGCGAAGCTTGAGGTAGTCGTCGATCCCCCCGAGAAATCCGAGAATAACGGTTGTCAGTAAGAAAATTAAGGTGAAGACGCTTCGGATATCCATCCAAATTAAAAGAGCCGTGACCATGGAAGAGAGAATGAGAATTCCCCCCATCGTCGGCGTATCTTTTTTCTTTCCGTGTAATTCAGCGAGAAGAGGACATTCTTCCACACTGCGGATCGGCTGTCCAATTTTCATTTCATAGAGCTTTTTGATGAAACGGGGGCCGAGAAAAATCGTAAACAGTAAAGAGGTCGCCGCAGCTAAGATCATCCGCGTTGAAAAATAGGTGAATACAAGAGGAACTTTTATGCCAAATGAATCGCGGAGCCATTCGACCAATAGAAGGAGCATGATTATCCCTCCAACAGTTCGAAGATCTTCTCCATCTGCATGGAGCGAGAAGCTTTTACAAGGACCGAATCACCGGGACGCATCAATTCCTTCAACCGTTCAGCCAAAGCTTTTTGATCTGTGAAGTGCTCGGTCGGTTTTTTCCCCTCTTCAAAAGCGGAACAAATCGCCCTCGCCTCCTCACCGAATGCAAGGAGATGATCCGCTTTTGCTTGGGCCAATCTCCCTATTTCTTCATGACATGCACGAGAGAGATCTCCCAACTCAACCATGGTTCCGAGCACCGCGATCCGTTTTCCGCCAATTTTAGGCTCTGGGAAAGCGTTAAGCGCCGCTCGCATCGATTCAGGGTTAGCATTGTAAGCATCATTCACAAAGAGAATACCCTCTTTTTCAAATTGCTCGAAGCGCATTTTGGGCAGTTGCAGTTTGGATAGCTGTTTATTGATCTCGTCCCATTCCATTTTTAAGGCGCGGGCTACGCAAATAGCCGCTAATAAGTTGTGGAGAATGTGGGGTTGTTTAAACGGCAGCTCAAAGCGGTAAGCGCGAACTCCTCGCTCGTCGATGAAACCATCGGTTAATGAAAGCGCATAATCTGCGCTCAGATCTTCCAGCGAAAAACTGGTCTTATTACCATGAATCAACGCCATTGCCTCGGGAAATTCATGCAAACCTTGATAGAAAATGGCCTGTTTGGTCTTTGGATGAGTAAAGATCTCCGCTTTGTTTTTCGCGATACCCGCTAATCCATCCGGAAAGGCGGCGATGTGAGCAGGTGCAATTTTTGTGAGAAGAGCGATGTCTGGCGGGGCGATCTGTACTAAGCGGCCAATTTCTCCCGGCTCGCTCATTCCCATTTCGAGAACCAGCACCTCTTCACCACCCGGACGATTCAAGATGGTAATGGGCAAAGTGAGTTTTGAGTTATAACTCCCCTCCGTTTTCCAAATGCGGAATTTCTGCTCTAATAGCGTCGCGATAAAATCTTTCGCGGTGGTTTTTCCAACCGATCCGGTGATGGCGACAACGAGAGCTCCAGATGAAGTGAGATCCTGTTGCGCAAGGGCTTGCAACGCGACTAAAACATCGTCGACAGGGAGCAAGATAAGACCAAAATCGGGCCCATGATAGCTTTTGGATACGACTGCAGCGACCCCATTTTGCGCCTTTACTTGGCTCAAAAACTGATGTCCATCGACTTTCGATCCCGGAAGGGCAAAAAAGAGTTCCCCCTCCCCTATCCTTCTACTATCTATTTGATATCCAGACACTTGCAATTCACTAATACAATCGATCCCCAGAAATTGGGCAATTTCACGCAATGGCCTATTTTTCATCTGCTTCCTCTAAGTAGAAGCTAGTATGTATAGCCGTTTTTAGAAAAAGAAGGAAGATCTTGCAATAACTGCCTGACTTTAAATGAGTTACAAGCTTATAACTAATAAATAAATAATTGATAATTATATTAAAATAAGGTATAATAATTATTAACCAAAGAGAACTAATATGAATTATATAGATTCTGTTTCGAGTTCACCTGCTCCCACTCCCACTCCCACTCCCATTCTCAACGTTTCGTCTCAGCCTGAATTGGCTAACCGAACAACTGATGCTGCCAAAAAGACATTCCAAATCCTCGAACTAAATGGCCAACGAATGTTGGTCTACGTCACAGAAACGACAGCCGAAGGAGCGACATTCGTTCGTGAAGCCGATGATGTTAGCTTTGAAAAATTAGGACAATTCGTTGCACCTGTTTTGCAAGGTCTTGCAGGACGTGCAACTCACTACCAAATCGAAGTAAAACCTGAAAAAATCATCGTGAAGACGCCAACCGAGTCACTTGGAGAGTTTAATACTGACGATCTCGCTCTCAATCACCCGATCCAACAGTCAATGGCCGCCTACCAGAGTTTTATAAGACACTCGAACGTGATCCCTGCACAAGGAAATCCCTTTCAAGCTCCCACACCAGCGCGCACACCCGCTCCTATTCCCCCCTCTACAATTCCGGCATCCGCAACTCCAGCGCCCTCCGCCACCGACCCAACTACTCCAGCGGCCGTCCCCGCTCAATCGGTCTTCGATCACATGAGAACAACGCTTGCAAGCTCAACCCAAGTCGATTCGCAAACCGTCATCGGTTCTATGCAAGTTCTACTGAATCAACACCCGACCTCAGCAATAAAAATTCCCTTTTATAAAACCAATGGCGGCATGACTTGCTTAGAAGCCCGGAACGATGTACCGTCAGAGCAACAGCTTGCTGATTGCACACTAGAAAAAATGCCAAGCGATAAAATTTTTCCTCATTATTTAGCGATTCGACGCGGAACGGCCAATAGCGGCCATTTTGTGGGCATCATGATCAAGTCAACAGGCAACAACCAATATAGCCTCCGCTACTACGATTCAAAAGGCGAGAGCATCGACAAATATCCAGAATTTGCAGATCAATTCAGAAGATTCCTCGAGAAAAATAATCTTGAACAAGGAACAAATCTTACGATAGAACTGCTCTCAGGGCACCGCGACCAAGATGATACAAACGACGTCGATTGCGGCGCCTTTGTCGTCCGAGACTTTGAAGCAGAGCTAACAGGTAATGCTCGTCTTCGCAACACCCCAATTCGAGATTATCGAACTGATCTCGCGAACCGAGTTGGCAACTACCCCTCAACCCTATGGACGCAAAGCAGCTCAGAGGACCCTATTCTCACTCCGGTTCCTGCTTGCCAATACCCAACTAGCGCACCCACGGCCGCAGGAAGACCTGGGTTTCTGTTTTCCGCTGAAAATCCAATCGATCTCGCCAAAGACGACAACGATCAACTCCTCATTTGCGCAGCGCCCAGAACTGTCGATGGTCACACCTATGGAACAGCGACGAGCAATGAATTGAGACGAAGGACAAATTTATCGACTCTTTCCACAGATCGATATCTCCAACATCAAGCTCAGCTTTTTCTCTACCGAGCTCCAGAAGGAAGTTTTTACTCCCCCCTTTTTCCTGTGCCACTCAATGCTATCTTCACCCTTCCAGGAGATTTGCTCGCTTCCGATCTTTCGGGTAATTCTCTCACGCCAGATGCAAAACAAAAACTCTCTAACGCTCTCTATGCATCATTGCGATTTGCGAAGAGTCAAAATAAGAAAAAGTTAGTTCTTCCGCTGCCCAAACTCCCGGCGGCAGCTCGAACGGAAAACGTAAGAAAAGAAATTCTCGAAATCTACGAAAAGGTCTTCAAATTAACAGAATTTGAAAACGCATTTGATTCGATTGTCCTCACTGCACCAGAAGAAGAGGAAAGTCGCGTTTGGAATCGAACCTGGGAGCCGACAGGCTCGGCCCCAACTCCTCCTGCAACACCGACAATCGCGCCCAACGTTGCTCCTGACGCGATGCAAAGCTCTTGCGCCATCATGTAATTCCTAGTTAGCTACTTTTCGAGCCCGTGCCTGATGGGGGGGCGGGGATTCCCCGCTTGTACATTTACCTTTTTCTAATTTCGGGCTCGACCACGATTTTTTCTCGGTGCTCTCGGTGTTTAAAAGTGAGACGGAATTAGCTGCCTTTTCGGGCTCGGGCACGCACACGGGCACGGGCACGACCGCTTCCGCGATTCTCTTTCTGCGTCCTCTGCGCCTTTACTTTTCCTCTGCGTTAACTTTTTTCATTGTTGACCTGTTAAGGCTAAGTCCTTCATAATGGTGGCCATTTCGGTGGCATAGCCAAGTGGTAAGGCAGGAGCCTGCAAAGCTCCCATTCCTCAGTTCAAATCTGAGTGCCACCTACCCAACTTACCCTCTTATGCTCTATCTTGTCTCTACTCCCATTGGAAACCTGGCTGACATCAGTCTGAGAGCCCTAGACGCCCTAAAAGCTGCTGCTGCCATCCTTTGCGAGGATACCCGGCGCAGTAAAATCCTCTTGGATCGCCATGGAATCGACAAACCCCTTTATTCCTACCACAAGTTTAACGAACAGAAGAACTTAAGTATTATATTGGAGCGTCTTCGCAATGGAGAAGACTTAGCCCTCATATCCGATGCTGGGACGCCTTGTCTGAATGATCCAGGAGCCATCCTTGTCCAAGCCTGCATCGCTGAGGGACTCCCCTTTACCGCGGTTCCCGGCCCATGCAGCCCGATCAATGCCCTTCTCCTCTCAGGGTTTGATGCAGCCCGCTTCCAATTCATCGGCTTTCTGCCTCGAAAGCCCCTCAAAGAACTCCAGGCCGCCCTCGGCTACCCTGGCTCTACCCTCGCCTTTGACAGCCCCGAGCGGCTCATCGACACCCTAACCGATCTGGTCAGCATCGATCCAGACCGACCCGTAGCCGTCGTCCGCGAAATGACCAAAACTTATGAAGAATGTAAACGAGGGACCGCAACCGAAGTTCTCACTTACTTCCGAGAAAAAGGGGTCA
This sequence comes from Chlamydiota bacterium, assembly GCA_048498835.1. Classification (GTDB taxonomy): domain Bacteria; phylum Chlamydiota; class Chlamydiia; order Chlamydiales; family SM23-39; genus CAITMJ01. Next base: position 17,320 of record JBEHXF010000031.1, read on the forward strand.
AAGGAGAGATTTGTCTGGTTATTGCTGGCGGCAAACTTCCCACGGAACAGATGTCTCTGGATGAACTTGTCGCTCTTCTCCAAGAACTCCATGGCCTTTCTCTGCGCGATGCCATTAAACTCGCTGCAAAATTAACAGGGACTCCCAAAAGCGATGTCTACCGACACTTCCATCGAGATTGATCTCGACCTCATCGAACGGGCGTTTGAAGAAGACGCCGTTTTAGAAGATAAGACGACGATTGGCTGTATCAATCTAAATACTCAGGCCACTGCCACGCTCCTTTTAAAACAAGAAGGGGTCATTGCAGGCCTCCTCTTTGCCGAAGCTGTTTTTATGCAGCGCGATCCGACCCTTCAGATCGAACTTTTGGCTCGAGATGGACAACGACTCCCCGCCGGCACAAAACTCGGCATCATTACCGGTTCAGCACATTCTCTTCTCAGCGCAGAAAGAACAGCTCTGAATCTCCTCCAACACTTAAGCGGCATCGCAACATTTACCTCAGCCTGTACAGCAGCCGTAAAAGGGACTCGTTGCAAAATTCTCGACACCCGAAAAACACTCCCCGCTTATCGCTCGCTCCAAAAGTATGCAGTCCGCATGGGAGGAGGAACCAACCACCGCCTCCATCTCGCCGATCGCATCCTGATTAAAAACAATCACCTGGCGCTCACTCCTCTCGCCACTTGCATCGCCCATTGCCGCGCTCGTTTTTCAAAAGAACCGATTCAGCTAGAAGTGGCCACTTACGAACAATTCTGTGAAGCGCAAAGCCTTCACGTCGAAGCAATCCTTCTCGACAACATGACGCCCTCTGAAGTGCTCCGCTGCGTCCAAGCGAATAAAACAGGTGCTTTCCTTGAAGCATCGGGCGGCATGAATCTTTCTAATCTCCGTTCCTACGCCGAGACAGGCATCGATGCGATTTCAATTGGCGCACTAACTCATTCCGCCCCCGCTCTCGATATTTCACTCCGGTTAAAATAAATCAAATGGAGATAAACCGCTCTGCACGCGAAGCGGCCGTGCCCGTGCCCGTGTGCGTGTCCGTGCCCGATGGGAGGTGAACCACTCCCGCTTTTACATTTACTCTTTTCCAGTTTTGCGAGGGCACGAAAAATGATTTTATTATGTTTGGCATTCGTGTATGATCCTCTTCTCCAGAAAAAACGAGGTTTATCTTATGTCAGCAAAAGAATTTCGGTTCGAAGAAGATGCACGCAATGCCCTCCGCGATGGGATTGATCAGCTCGCCGAAGTTGTCGCCATCACACTCGGCCCTCGCGGCCGGAATGTCGGCTTGCAAGCGTCCTGGGGCTCCCCCACCATCACCAGTGACGGACATAGTATCGCCAAAGATATTGAACTCAAAGATCCCTTTTTAAATATGGGCGCCTCCATGGCTAAAGAGGTCGCGGCCAAGATCAAAGAAAAATCGGGCGATGGAACCACAACTGGCATCATCTTGTTAAGAGCCTTAGTCCAGGGCGGTGTGAAGAATATTGCGTCCGGAGCAAATCCCATTTCGATCAAGCGCGGAATGGATAAAGCGCTTGAATCGGTTCTAAAAGAAATCGATGGAATGGCGATTGGAATTAAAAGTGGGAAAGAGACAAAAAATATCGCCACCGTGTCTGCCTCTGGAAATCATGAAGTTGGCGAGCGAATTGCTGAGTGCTTTGAAAAAGTGGGCAAAGAAGGGGTCATCTCGATTGAAGAGGGCAAGGGAACCGAGACAGCCATTGAGCTCGTCGAAGGGATGCAGCTCGATCGCGGCTATGTCAGTTCTTATTTCTGCACAAATGCAGAAAAAATGATCGCAGAGATGAATAACCCCTATATCCTGATCACAGATAAAAAAGTGAGCTCCGCGCAAGAGATTTTACCGATTTTGCAAAACATCGCGGCAACAGGCGCGGAACTTCTCATCATTGCAGATGAAATCGATGGCGACGCTCTTTCGACTTTGGTTGTCAACCGACTCCGCGGTTCGCTCAAAGTAGCTGCCATCAAGAGTCCCGGATTTGGCGATCGCCGCAAATCTCTCCTCGAAGATATCGCCGTTTTAACAGGCGCTCAAGTCGTTACAGAAGAAAAAGGGCTCTTGCTGCGCGAAGCGGGAACCCATCTCCTGGGACGTGCCGAACAAGTGGTGATCGGAAAAGACAAGACCACCTTTGTCGGGGGCAAAGGCGATCCGAAAGCATTGAAAGACCGCATTGGACAAATCGAGGCGGAAATCAAAAGCTGCACCTCTACATATGACAAAGAAAAGCTCGAAGAGCGAAAAGCGAAGCTGCAGGGTGGCGTTGCTGTCATTAAAGTGGGGGCGATGACCGAATCGGAGATGAAAAAGAAAAAGCAGATGTTCGAAGATAGTCTCAATTCGACCCGTTCTGCTCTCGAAGAAGGTGTTGTTCCCGGCGGAGGCATTGCATTGCTAAGAGCTTCTCGCTCCCTCGGCGATCTGAAGCTGAATAAAGAAGAAAGTGTCGGAGCTCAGATTTTGCTGCGAGCGTGCGAAGCCCCGTTTAAACAGCTCGTCACCAACGTCGGACATGACCCCTCCGTCCTACTCAATGAAGTATTGAGCAGCTCTAAAAACAGCGGCTTCAATGCAATCACAGAAAAAGTAGAAGATCTAGCCAAAGCAGGGGTGATCGACCCAGCCAAAACAGTAAAGAGCAGTTTAATCTATGCTGTTTCTGTCGCAGGCGTGGTGCTCTTATCAGAGGCGTTAATGACGGATGTCGCAGAAGAAGCGCCTAAGTAAGGGCGCCTTCAGAAGGTGTTCTGTAATGAATTTTCAAGAGATATTAATCACAGAGTACACAGAAAATTTTTTCTCTGTGTGACTCTCTTTCATCTCTGTGTACTCTGTGATTGCATTTCTTCAGCACTAAACAATCTGCCTTATTCTGCTTCGGGCTCGATTCCCAACACTTCCCAATATTCATCACCGTAGTCGTAGCGAAGTTCTTCTCCAGGTTGAATATCGCGGAGGGCCGAGAAAAGAATATGAGGGCCTTCTTCATCAAAAATGCACTGAGCAGAAACATTCGGCTGTTTTTTGGAATGGTTTAAATAGGCTGTGTGATTTCGAACTTTTTGCGCATCGATCACCCAGTTCCACATCTGACCATCGAGATCAAACAAATAGAGATTTTTCTTATCGAGATGTCGATTTGGCCGAATCATTCCCGCATACTCACCGATCACCTGTCCCGCTCGAATTTCGATCTTGGAAAATAGCCCATGATTTACTTTCGGGTTAATATAGCGAATTTCAAAAGAATCCACTGGAACAAAAGGTCTTTTCAACAAAGGCTTTTTTTCTTGAATTTGATTCCATTTTTTTTGAAACGAATCGGGGTTTAAAGGTTGGGCGGTAGCGGCATAAGTCAGATTTTGATCCATTTCAATGAACTGCTGGACTGATGTGAGAGGATTAAAAGAAATCGGAGCTAGTTTTTCTGTTGTATGGTCAGCAATTTTTTGTGGAAAAGTCTCTTCAATTGAATCCTCTGCTTTTCGCTTGCTAGGTAGATGAGGCTGTTCCGCAGGATGCATCTCTACGTCATCTCTATTCTCTTCGATCGATGAAACAGGAGGGCTGGGTGAAAGAGGGTGAATCTCAATCGGCGCCTGTTTTTCTTTTTTAGAAGCTATTGAATTTAAGTACTGTTCATAAACAGTAACATTCAGAGTTTTTTCAATAGAAAAACTTAGGAAAGGGGCGCTACAAATTTTGTTTTTTAAAAGAAAAAAAGCCTTCTGTTTTAATGCATCGGAGGCGATGGATCCATATCTCTCTTTATAAAGTTGTAAGGAGATACTTTTGGTTGCCGTATTTTTAGGAAGGTCCTTGAAAGCCTCTTCTACCTCTTTCTTGGATTCACAGGGTTTTCTGTTGGGCATTCTTTTCTTTTTATAGACGGAAGAATTAGTCAATGTTCTGATAGAAACTCGTATATTGAGAACTGCTTGAATCGACGCTGACAAATCAGCTAGTGTGCAATCGACGGTTTCGAATAACGCATCTATGCATTCTTTGAAAAGATCGGCTGCTTTTTGACCATAAGTAAGTGCATAAAATTGAAAATCGATCGGTTCAGATTCCTTGTGCTTCGGAACTCCTCGAAAGAGGCTCTGGACTTGTCTATCTAAAGGGGATATTGGCTCAGAGATTAAAGGAAGTTCGGTCAATAAAATATTTATATTCAAGGTGGATTTGATAGCTTCGATGAACTGTTGATTGGTCGCATCGTCTACATTCAGACAGCGAGCCGCGCATTGGATAAATTGTCGATGAACTTTTGGCCCCTCATACAATCGATAAAGAGGATAAGAAATCGGTTCTGACCCTTCATGACGAGGCACTCCTTGAAAACGATGTTTAATTTGACTGATAAAATCCAACCTTGATCTCGCTTCTCTTGCCACTTGAATAGCCTCCAAAGTGGAAGGCTTGTTCATGACCAAAAATTGGCCTTTTAATTGGAGAGCTAATTCTTTCATCTGATCGATGCCAATCTCAATATTTAACGTCTTTTTTAAAGATGCGATGATATTTAAAATGGAACCATTATTCTGGGTTAAAAAAGTATGAAGCCGTTGCCTAAGTAGAGCGGAAATCTCTATCCCGCATGCTTGACAGTACTCTTCATAGGAAACGGAATGGGCAGAGACTGGCAGTCCAGCCAAAAATTCACGTCCAATGATAACAGAGTCGGCTTGTAGTTTTTGTCTAAGTCTTTTTTTGTTTTGAGCATCGGCTAATGTATAAATAGAAATAGCGACGTTGGTCACCCTTCTAATCGATTCTACCAAATTTGTTTGACTGCCAACCTTCGCTTTATAGAGTGAGCGGGCTCGCACAATAAATTCATGAGAGATTTGAGGATCGTGATCTCTTTTGTATATAAGATAGTGCAATGGTCCTGCAGGCTTAGGAAGACCTTGAAAAGTAGCTGCTACTATACGGTCGAGATCAAAGCTGCTATGATTTACCGGAAGAGAAATGGAAGACATGGATCCTTTCCCTACTTGTTAATTACTTGGATAGCCGTAGAGAACGGACATACTCAGCACATTCCGGTCCACAGTCGAGCGACAATCGCTCTCCTTTGCTTATATTCTTACTCGCTTTAAAAATAATGTGAGGACCTGCTTGATCGAAATATTCTTTCGCGACCACATTCGCCTCTTGTGCCGTCAGTGCCGAATCGAAAAAGGCCGCATGACTGAAGCGTTGATTTCCATCAATGCACCAAGAAGGCACTTGAGAAAATTCATAAACATATAAATCGCCTTCAGGAGCGTCCTTTGTTAACTTCAAAATTCCACCATATTCTCCCAAGAACTCGCCCTCTTGAATGTCTTTCGCAGCCAATAAGGAATAATCAACCCATCTTGTTCGATCGTTGGGTACTCGAATATCGATCTTATGATTGACATTTTGGTTTAAATCAATCGGCTGAGAATGGGGAACGTTTTTGATTTGTTTCCAGGCATTGCCCCATGCTTTCGTTGTCTTAGGTATAATAATGAGGCTTGGCGTGTAAAGTTCTTGCTGGGAACCAATATAGTCTTGCAACGACATCAACTTGTCGTTTGGTTCGGTTGCTACTGATTCATCTTCACTATCAACCCGAGCAATTTTTGCCGCACTGACTAACTCATCCGGTTTTCGTTTGAGAGTCAGCCCACCTTGCGTAGGATGGTCAACGATTTCCATAAAATGGTCTGGCGTCTCTTGTCTTGATCTGCTTGAAGAAGAATTTTCCTGTGAAGAGGTTTTTCTTTTTGGGATTCTGACAAAAACTCCACTCCCTGTTCCCGAAGACGTTGCAATGGCTTCAGCAGTATCAACAGGCGTTGCAATGACTTCAGTCGTATCAACCTGATGTCGTGACTGCGAGCTGCTCGTCCCACTTGCCATCTCAAGCAAGGCTCTGCTAGCCTGATCCCGATCGAACATGCGTTTACAATCTGAATAGATCTGACGAACTTTCTCAATTGAACAATTAGGTTCTTCTAAAGCAATTCCAACTGCTTCATAACACTTTTTATGAAGCAGTTGGAATTGCTTTAGAA
>JBEHXF010000032.1:0-23226 GCA_048498835.1 Chlamydiota bacterium
GGCGCAGGTGACGGGTTTTCCTGCAATGTCTGGGAGCCGATGGGTTTGCCTGTTTTTAGGTATAACTCGATGAGGCCCAATAAGACAGCTTGCTCGCGGTCGGTTTTGGGTAGCTTCTTAGCGGGGAGGGATTTATAAGGGCTATTTTTCATCATAAACCATTCGTTCCAAGACCGTATTGTATCAAATTGGCACTCGATAAGCAAGTTTTTTAGCAATCTTTAGCTTCGATTGCTTAATATTTATCATAAATAACTGACTATAAACGGAATATGGAAATATAAAAAAGATAGAGAATACCTAAATATAGGGATGGCAAAGTATACTAAAGAGAAAATTAGGATCCGTTTTATGAACCCTTCAAAGCATGCGGAACTGAGCGATGAGTTATGGCTATCGATTGCTTCATGGCTGCCAACTAAAGATCAGTTCAATTTAAGCATCTCAGCTAAGCGTTATAACAACATTGTGCTGGAGTGCTGGAGTAAGCGGTGTGATGAATCAAAGAGTTTGCGCAAAAGAATGAGAGCTCCTGTTCCTGCAGTGGAAAATATTGGTGTAAGGATAGCTCTAGCTAAAGGAGTCATTCAGAAATCGAAAGATTTCCCTTTAGGGCAAAGTCCCGATAAAAGGCAGAAAATCGGCCCTGATCGTGCGATAGCAGCAGCAGAAACGAACGATGAACGTGATTTGATTGCTCTGGAAGGAATGATGCTTCGGTTGCCCTTTGCGCAAGAGTTTTTAGCTCGATTGATGGCCGGAAATAGCGCTCCTGATAGGAAGATTAGTCAAATCTATGAATGGATGGATCAAGAAAGGGAGAGCATTCGTACTGTGGAAGAATTCAATTTGAGTTTCTTGAATCGAGCATCTCTACAGACCTACGACATTCCAAATGATTTGCTGGAAGGAAGTAAAGTGATTGACCAGCTTCCTAGTGATTCTTTAGCTCACTTTTCTCGGTTGCAAAAATTAAATCTTCAAGGTTTAGCCTTAAATTCTCTTCCTCACAGTTTAGTACAATGTCCTGTTCAGGAACTCAATCTTGCAGAGAATAATTTTAACGAGATTCCCGAAGTTGTGTATCGAATGCAAGAGTTGAGAGTTCTCGATTTGTCAGGTAATCGTTATCTAGTGGGTTCTTTAGATCGGTTGTCTCAATGCCCAAATTTGCGAGAGTTGAAAATTCAGCAGACTGGTTTTGCCACTGAAGAGATTCGCTCTCTCGCAAATCTAAGAAAAGATCTCCAAATCGTCAGTGATTTTTTGCCGGCATTTGCAAGAGCCGATTCTCAAACAGCAACGCAACCTGATTCTCAAATGGATTTGGATTGATTTCAAAATTATCTGTTGTTATTCTCTTTGTGCTTTAGGTGAATTTGTTAACTGATCAATCATTTTGATCTTTAAGAAATCTTTACAATATTTTCTAGATCTTATAGGATCAGGAAATCAGAGAGAGAGGAAGAAGTTATGTCTGCCGGTGTAAGTGCATTTAATAGAAGCCATCAATCCTCCGTTGTTTGGACGGGAATGGAAAAAGCCAAAGGGAGCAGTTCGCAACCCTGTACACCAGAAAATGGATCTCCAGCTATTTCACCAAAAAACCTCGCTAAAGGAAAGCCTCCATTACTTGAGTTGCCTCCATCCCCCTCTTGGAATAGTGATCCAAGAGTTTTGCGTCATATGGGAGAAGTTTTGACAAGATTTTTGCAGGATAAGCATCGAGGTCCAACGCACGAGGAATTTCTCAGCATGGTAAACTCAAAGAGCTTTAAAGTGGAGCCAACAACAGACCCTAAAAAGCTTATTGAAGTGGCTTGGAAAGCTATTATAAATGAAGATGGCCCGGTTACTTATCATTTACCTGTTCCATATGTTTTGGCGCATGATGATGCGTTGCATAAGATTCAAAATATAGCGGAGCATTTTGGTCGGACGGTCGATACGTCAAATAAAGCATCGACAATGAAAATCCGAATTAGTGCGCGTCCTTTGGTTGAGGAAGTTCCAATGAATCGAAGGGAATTAAAAGAAATAGAAGATGCTCGCGAAATTGAGAGAGAGGTTCCTGCAGGTTGTTGGTATTAAGGACTGTCCCCAATAATATGAGGGTCTTGGGCTACTTGGTCGAGGACGTCGGCGATGGAGGGGGCCCACTCGAGGCCGCGGGTGTAGACGAGATGAGAGGCGAGGAAGGCGGAGATGATTGCCTTCTTATGAATGTCTGGGATCTGGAGAACTCGATCGGCGTAGCGCTTGCGGAGTAGCGGGGGGCAATAGGTCAGCAGGCAGCGAATGAGGGGATCCTTCGGATTGTTGCTGAGAGGCAGAGGATCGAGGTGGTCGAGTAGCTGGTATTTATAGAGGTTGATCCGCTCGGAGACCTTTTCTGAAAGCTCGGTGCAATAAGCGCCGGTCGCTTTGTGTGTATCGAGGATGAGATTCGCTTCATTGAGCGCCGCTTTGCGGATGATCTCCAGTACTTCTTGAACGTATTCTTTTTTCTCTTTTAAGAATTCTTCTTCCGAGAGGCAGAGGCTCGCTAGCACTTCGAAGGAAGAGCAAGTGACGCCACCTTTATTGCACGAGCTATCTTTCATGATGATCACACCGAGTTTTTCAAGCGCGCGGCGAGCGCCGGGTGTGAGGTAGAGATTGGCTCCTTCGACAATCGCTTTTGAAGTGGGTTGGCCTGTTTCGTCGAGATAAGAGGTGTAATTGGAATCGTTGAGGGTGCGTGGGCGACCACCGCCTGGCATGAAGATATCGGCTTTGGTTTGATGGACGTTGGAACGGAAGAGCTGGTTCATCTCATTTCCTGAGAGCCACTCTTGAGTGAGCTTGCCGTTTTCTTTGCGCCAGCAGAGGGTTTGCTGAGCGTAGGAGCTTTCGTCTCGTTTGGTTTGAAGATCGAGAAGGAAGCCGCCGTCGTGGAGTTTGTCAGGAGGATAAAAACGGATCGCTTGCCCTTTTTTAAAGAGAGCGTCGAGCTCTTGCAGATCGAGTCCTTGTGGATCATTGATGGTGCCAGAACCGTCAGTAAGGGCAAGGAGCTTGGCCGTTTTAGGATAGAGTGTGGCAAGGATGTGGAGTTCGTTGCCTGCGACGTCACCATCAGGCCCGCCTGAAATTTTGATCGTGAAGGGGTCTTTTTCTGGATCAATGCCGAGATAGAGAAGCGTTTGGTGGAGATAGACGTTTACCCCGTAAGAGGTGACGCCGTATTCTTTGTGATTGATGCCAGCGCCAGGCTTACTGCTGATGAACGAGCGGCCCGGTTTATAATTGCAGGCAACGGCATAGGCGGCAATCCAAACAATCATGTCGTTGAGCATATTCTCATCTGGGCCGAGATAAATATATTCGGGGCGTTGCCAATAGTCGAGCACGTCGGAGGCGATTAGGCGACCTTCTTCATCGCAATTGATGAGCGTCATAAAACACTCTATGAAGCAGCGCTGAGAGGCATAGAGATAGGCGAGCTTGTGATTTTGTCGATAGGCTTTTAGTTTGTCGTCGACATCGACTGTGCCATCGGCTTCGAGTTGTTTTTTATAGATCTCTTCTTCTCGGGCAAAGACATCGAAAGGGGCGAGGAGAATGGCTGTTTTAGCGCCTCCTTCCGGAATGTCTTTGTTTTTTTTCTGCTGGGTGTAGGCGAGATTGTAAGCTTCGGAGAAAATCGTGTTTCGCTCGAGGTAATAATTTTCCCATCGTTCGGGAATCACGGTGCGAACGCCGCCGCGAGCGAGATCTTTAAAGCGGATGTTAAAACCGATAAAATGCATCCCTCGGATAAAGAAAATGCCGTAGGGGAGTTCGGGGAATTTTTCTTTTCTCTCAAATGGAACGTGGTCGAGATACGCGGGATCGAGTCGGAATGAAAAACCGGTTTTATTCGGGCGGTAGAAGTTGGTTTTCAGAGTGTAGAGAATGAATTGATGCGCCTGTTTCAGAATATTTTTGCGCCGCTGATCGTTGATGGGCTGTCCTGTATCGAGTTTGTCGACGAGCTCAAGGAACTGTTTGCTGATTTTTTCGAAGTTGTCGAGGTTGTTTTTTTGAGGATGGAATTTAGCTTGGAAAGCCTTGCAAAGATGAACGGTGAGTTCCGGATGGCGGCAGAGCCCTTCTTGAATATGCTCCAGCGAATAGAGGTTCGGATCGGCGTAAACGAGCGTTTGATGCGTAAATGAGGCCATATTTCGGACGAGATGGGCCTCATTGCCGGTGAGAAGGTGCGTTTTGACGAAAGTCTCGTGAAATAGATCGTCTGTATTGAAGTATTTGACGAGGCACAGTTCCCGGAGGAAATCGTCGATATCGGCCTCTTCCCAAGCCTCTTTCTCTTTTAGGCCATGAAGACCGATTGAAAGAATCAAGATGCTTTCGGTGCTATACGGCTCGATGTAAGTTGCGACGACTTTTCTCAGCGCCAGGCCATGACCGTTGATGATCTGCGCTAGGCGATAGAGGAAACCCGCCTTGGGCACATTGCGCCAAGCGAGGACGAGTTGAAGGGAAGGGGCTCCCTTCTTTTCCCAGTCTGGATTTTTCCTGATTTCAAATTGGCATTCATCTTGCTGCTTCGCGCGGAAAAAGACGTCGAGGGCCATCGTGAGTCGCTCATTGTTGAGCGAATGGATGAAGCGGGGGGTGAGACCGTGGAGGAGGCTCTCAAAGTCCTTATCGTCGATTTGCGAGTTGCGGTTTTGAATGAGTTGTCTGAGCTCTTCTCGTCTTTCCGGCTCCAATTGTCTTCTCTGATCTTTGGAGACATCGCGAAAATGGAGAATGGCGATCCGGAGGTTCCCTTTTTTCTCTCCTGGCGGCGGTTCATTTGAGATAAAAGCTTGATAATAGCGGATGCCGTAATGGCCGTAGTTTTTTAAGATTTTTAGGTCGGCGTCAGGACCATCTTGGCAGAGGACGATGGCCATTTGCTTAAAATGGATTTGGGAAAACCGATCTTGGAGCTGGAAACTCATCAAGTTTCGAGCGACCAAGACCAGCATTTCAAGGTCCAGTTCTTGTAGAAATTTAGGCGGCATGTGCCGCTCAATCCATTGAAGTGACTTCTCAAATTCTTGAGATTCAAGGGCAATGGCCGCTTTTAGCTCAGATGAGGATAGGGCCGGGTGTGATGAGTCGTCAGGCATATTTTCTTATCTAACTGAAATGAGATCACTTGTCCATCAGTTCTTGATAAGGGATCAGGACTTCTCTCCATTTCGCAAAATAGGCGCTCATTCCTGCAAAGCTACCTGTGCTTAGTATCTCTACTCGCTTTTTTGAAGCGGGATCGAGACGGTTGATCGCTGTATTGCATCCATGTCCCTGCTCAAACAGGTGTATTTCCGATTGCAAAATAGAGGCCGATGGGGAGAGGAGGTTTCTATTTTTCAATCCTTGCAAAAGCTCTGCTTCGACGGTGGGCTGAATAGGCATATTGGATTGGGCTACAATCAAGTGTTCTCCCGTTCCAGTCAAGTGGACAAAGTGGGTGAGGTTCATGATTCTTGAAAATCCATTTGCGCCGTAATACTGATAAGAAAACTGGGGAGGTTCTGGATCGATCACGCGTAAATAAAGATGATGGTATTTCGTCTGGTGTTGAAAATTGTTTTGTCCCTTAATTTGAAAAAGAGTCGCTGTGGTGCAGAGGATTTTTTCCACCTCCACCGATCGGTTATCTGTCGTTAATACGATTCCTTCAGAAGCACATTCGACCTCTTTGACCTTCGTATTTAAAAACAGATCGATTCCCACTTTCTCAATCATCTGCACCAGATGATCGATCAGTTCAAAACACCCTTTTGAAAAATAAAATCCGTTCCCGTGTTTATTTTTCCCTTCGCTTTCAGCAAAAGGATCGTCCATATCCACGATTTTGCATCCCGCATAAATTTCTAAAAACTCTTTCATTTTCTTGTCAGATCCGATCTGATGACAGCCGAGATCGACATGAGAGATGCCGCAAACATCGATTGCCTTCCAAGCGCCGCCGCACTCTGGAGCTTGTTCAAAAATCGCTACTTTCTTGCCGCTGCTATGGTGATAAAGAGCTTCAAACAACGAAATGGGACTCGATCCAATGACTGCGATATCGTAATCGGCAGCCCAACCGTGAATAACGAAACAAAGTAAGAAAAATAGACGCATCCGCCACCTTTTTTTGGGCTACGGATCATAAAGAATTTTTTGATTATTTATGAATAGATTATTTAGGTAAGTATGATTTTAGATAAGCAATTCGATCGGTAAAGGAAGGATGGGTCAACTTCCGTAAGCGATGATTTCCTTCTGAATCGTAATGCCACTTGAGAGCGGGGATTTTGTTTCTTGCATACTTGCCGTATTTTTGCCCATTTTCCATATAATAAATTCCACCAGGGATGGAATTTGGTCCCAACTGCGCGGCCGTTAAATCGGCTTCCATTTCGCAATTTCGACTATGAATGATTTTAAGTGCGGGAGGGATGGTAAGAGCTAGGAGAAATAGCCCAATCGCACCTGCAATGACAAATAGATGGGGCACGGATAAGACAAGCGCAGAGATGAGAGCAAGAGCGACAATCCCGACACAAATGGCGAGGAATTTTTTGGAGACGATCCAATCGGTTATCTTGCCCATCAGGTTACCGCTGCCATGCGTATGTTCATGGAGTATGTGGGCCATTTCATGACGCAATATAAACTCTTTTCCTTTCTGCGATAGTTCAGGATCTCGTATATCCAATAAAAATCGAATGAGAGCTGTTTTGTCCTCAGCGGTTAATGTGGTTTTTTTGTACCCGCAAAGTTTTTTTGTATAGTCGGCCACTTCTTGTAAAAAAGCGTCTGATTCGAGTCGAGGATCGTCAATACCTGTGATTTTGTATTGGTTGGGAATATCTTTGCTTTGGATTCCGAAGAGATAAGAGAGATGGATGGTACTTTCTCCATCCGGTGTTTTCTTCGCTGAGGGAAATACGGCCATGTTTTCGAAGATGATCACCTGAGGACAGGAGCTTTCAGGACTCATTTCAGCTGCAATGGTTTTGATATTTAATTCACGTAATCGACGCTCTAAAAAGGAGGGCTCGTTTTGCTTAATTACAACTACAACTGGTTGCAGAGGTTCAGCCGGAACCAGGTACGATGAAAATGCTGCTGCGGCAAGAGCCATGACGGCAGGAATCGTTCCGCAAGAAGAGGCGGCTACAGCGGCTAAGGCGCTACTTACGAATATTCCGAATTGGTTTGGATCTCGTAAAAAGGAAGTGATGTTAGAGACGGCCATCTTTTTCCAGTTTTTTTAAGTGTTGAATTCTTTGGGCATCGGTTGGGTGTCGGTCAAACCAAGACGGGTTTGGACTACTCGGATTGAGTTGAAGATAGGTCTCAAAAAAGTGGATAGCGCCTTTTAAACAGGCGGGAGCATATTTTATTGATGTCGCATCGGCTTCGTATTCATAAGATCTACTAATATAAGCTTTATATAGCTCTCGGCTAATCGGAGAGGAGAGTAGGACAATGAGCACTAAGCTTGCCGCAATTAAAACGACAGGCAAGAGATGGATGTGTAAAGCGAAAATGACGACCAGCGCACATCCGATGAGGAAAGTGATGAGAAGGGCTAACTTAGTTGCGTGAGGTTTTGGTTTAAATTCTTGAGGAAGGATGCTTCCATGGGTGTGTTCGTGAAATGAATGAGCCAATTCATGGGCGATTAAAAAATTTGTCCCTTGTTTCGAAAGAGTTGGATTGCATGAATAAACGAGAAAAAATTTCAAAGCTTCTCTTGTTTCGTCGTTGAGAATTGTTCGCTGGAATGCAAAGAGATCTTTCGACCAATTTGAAAATTTTTGCAAAAACGAATCCGATTGCAATTTCGGATCAGAAGGGCCGCTGACCCGATATTCAGCAGGGATATCTTTAGCATTTATGGCAAAAAGATAGGGGAGAAATAAGATGGTATCGCTCATTTTTGCTGAGTCGGCAATCTGTTGTGTAAGGCGGAATTCAGGTACTTGAATCGACATTTGATTCGCTAGTATTTGAATCGTTGGATAGAGCTCGTTCGCCCGTCTATGTTTATAGGAGACGGTAGGAGCCGCTGCTTTAGCGGGCGCTGGGTTCCACCAAGAATTAAATGCTTGTCTAATTGAATTCATGCAACTATTTTACATGAATAATTGCGATTTTGTTATTAATTTTTATCCCGAAATAAAATGGCATTTTAATGGGATGAGGATTTTAGATAGGGAGTGAGATATTCAATTCTATCGGTAAATGGAGGGTAATTTATCCATCGACAATTGCCAGCAGAATCGATCGCGACAGAGTATTTCCAACTTTTAGCTCTCAGTTTTTTTAGAACTTCTCTTATTTCTCTAAATAAGGTGATACCGCCACTTGCTAGGCGTGGATTTATTTTGGCTGCTACTATATCTGCTTCACGCTCTCTCTTTCTTTGACGAATGCAAATATAAGCTTTAAGACTTACTAGGTTCAAAAGGATAAGTCCGATGGCGCCTAGAACTACAGGAAGAAAATAAATATTCGCCGCAAAGATAAGCGCTAAAGCTACTCCAATTACAACGAGTGTCGATATAATGGCGAACACTTTAATCCTTGCTCTGAAGGTAGAACCTTGCGCACCATGATCAAGCGCATTGTGAGCAATTTCGTGAGCTAAAGCAAACTCTTTTGCTGCCTCGGAAAGGTGTTTATTTTGAAGTATATTCAAGATAGCTGGAATTATTATTTTTTCTTCAGCATCAATTGGTTTTGGTGTCATACCTAAAAATTTTCTAGACCAATCGGCAAAATCTTGTAGAAATTGATCATTTTCTAATGAATCAGGCCCTATATTTTCCGCTCTGAATTGCGCTGGCAAATCATCGGTTTTGATTAAAGTATAATGCGGAATGGGAAAAACTGATTCAGAGTCAAAATTTTCCCCCTGATTTACTCCATCAATGATATCATAATATTCGAAGAGATTTTTTGCATCTGGGTAACAACGCCGGAACTCTGCCGTTAGTTTATCTAATTTTTTTTCTAATTGAACGATTCGTTCTTCCTTTAGATCTTTTCCTCGTTTCGGTTGAGATGCCGGAATTTTTTTTGCTTGATTTGCTGTTTTCGCCGTGGATGTCTGTGCTTCACTGCCCCAAACATAGCCCCATGCTCCCGTAATTATATTACTAGCGCTAGATAGACCATTAGTTATGATGTTCATGTCATTTTCTTTTGTTTTATTTTTAAATTATATCAAATAAGTGAAAATCAGATTGGATTTATTTATCCCGAAAAAGACGGAGAGAATTAAGTCCAACTAGGACAGTTCCTCCTTCGTGGAGGATAACTGCAATCCATAATGGGATAAAGCCGAGAAGAGCGGGCGTGGTGGCGAGAAAAATGACGCTCAGGGCGAGGGTGAGGTTTTGGCGGACAATCGCTTGCGTTTGCTGCGCTTTGCCAAAGAGCCAAGATAGAAGTTGAAGATCGTCATTGAGGAGGACGACGTCTGAGGCGTCGACAGCTGTAGCGCTGCCGATGCGGCCCATCGAAATCCCCACCGTAGCTCGTGCGAGAGCGGGCGCATCATTGATGCCGTCGCCTACCATGGCGAGCCCCCCATTTTGGGATAGCTCTGCCACCTTATTGAGCTTATCCTCGGGTCTTAAATTGGCAAAGACCGAAGTAAGTCCGAGGAGCCGGCCGACGAAGTGGGCATTGCGAGCGTGATCTCCCGTGAGCATGACCGCCTGAAGGCCATGTTGATCTTGTAAGGAAGAGAGGAGTGGGCGCACTTCTTGGCGAATCTGGTCGGAGAAGCGGAAGACAAAGAGATCGTGACCAATCGCTAGAGCTGCTAAAACTTGCCCTTCCGTTTCAGAGCCTTTGGACCAAGTGGCGAGCTCTTCAGCGAATTTTTGAGGAAGTTGTTTCCCAATGTGTTCAGGAAGACCGATAGCAACTGCTGTTCCATCTTTTAACTTTGCCTCTAATCCATACCCTGGAATCGCTCTAAATTGGTCGAGTTCGATGAGTGGCAATTGTTTGGATGCAGCGAGTTTACAGATCGCGGAAGCGATCGGGTGGACCACTTGTCTTTCGAGCGAAGCGGCGATGGCGAGGGCTTCATCGGAAGTGATTTGGGTGGAACCAATCGGCTGGATGGCATTGCACTGGAGCTCGCCTGTGGTCAATGTACCTGTTTTATCAAAAGCGATGGTGCGACAAGAGGCTAGAGCATCGAGTGTAACGCCCCCTTTGAGCAAAATTCCCTTTCTTGCACAGGCTGAAATGGCGCTTAAGTAGGCAGTGGGTGTTGCGATGATCAGGGCGCAAGGCGACGCGGCAATCATAAATGCGAGAGCGCGGTAGATCGAACCTTCAAACCCGAGATAGGGCATCGAGAGAAATAAAGGGAAAGAAATGGCGAACAAGAAGGTGAGGGCAATGATGGATGTGGCGTAGGTTTTGCCAAATCGATCGAGCATTCTTTGGACGCGCGGTTTTGCCTCTTGCGCTGCGGTGATGAGTTGGATGATTTTAGTGAGAGTCGAATCGCCGCTCGTGCGTGTGACGGTGATCAGGAGCGCTGAATCGAGATTGCGGGCTCCTGCGGGAACTGTATCGCCCGGTTTTCTCAGATCGGGCAGGGTTTCGCCGGTGAGATGAACCAAGTTGATCGAAGAGGTGCCATCAACGACTGTTCCGTCGAGCGGCGCAATTTCACCTTGCTTGATCAAAAGCTTTGTCCCCACTGTGATATCGCGGACCGCTTTCTCATACACTGTACCGTCATCGCCAACGATATGAGCGAATTTGGGAGCGAGATTATTGAGATTGTGAAGAGCGCTGCGCGCTTTTTTTGAAACGGTCTCTTCGAGTCCATGCGATAATTCAAAAAGGACCAGAAGCAGAGCTCCTTCCAGTCCGCTGCCGATCAGCACAGCCAAAAAAGCGGCGAGCGTCATGAGGATGTCGATATTGATCTCGAGATTTCTTAAGTCATCGACAGCTGCGAGTAGAGCGGGAGCGCCTGAAATCAGATAGACGAGAGAGAGAAAGAGGTGAGACAGCGGCAAATTCGTAAATGAAAACCCGAAAGAGAGAATGAGAAAAAAAGCGGCCGCCAAGGCGCTTTTTAGCGAGAGGTTTTGGCTCCATTTACGAGAATCAGGAGTTAAAAAAGGGCTGATGCTCTCTTCGCGGCCGGAGGCGAAAAATTCATCGAAGAGATAGGGCTGTTTCATGTGAGAAGCAGGAGCTGAGCGAGGAGATAGGCGCTACCCGCTGCTAGGGCTGCAACGGCGAGATTCCACACAATCGACGGCATCGGTCTATTTTTTTCCATTTGCGCTGTCGTTCCCGAAGAAAGAAGAATGACAATTGCTGCGCAAACAGCAGCGCCCCAAAAGGGGAGGAAAAAGAGACCAAAAGCGACGATGATTGCAGCGCCGAGCACTCCGACTGCTGCTCCCGCCGCTTGTTTGAGTGGATGCTCATACGATTCAAGGCTAAGGCCTAGTTCTTCTTCGAGCATCACCTGGAGAAGGCGGTTGTCGTCGGCCATTAAGACTTCAACCACTTCATCTAAGAGCCTGCCCGAAAATCCCTTCGCGGCATAGAGCGCGCGAAGTTCCTCTTTTTCTTGCGCTCGATGGTGTTCGATTTCCCATCGCTCTTCTTCAATGAGTCGATGGAGACGCTCTAAGCGCGACCAACCTAAAATGGCGCTTCGACCGACGCGCCAGAAAAGCCAGCCGCCGATAAAGGCCATCATAAACCAGTGAATTTTTTCAGCGGGAAAATGGATTTCAGTCAGAAGCGTCCAAAGGACGATCATGAGGAGCGCAGTCTCATTGGCACTATCAGCAGCCGCGCAATAGTGACCTGGGAGTTCGGCTCCATGAATTTCGCTGGAGGCAGTTTTCCCTTTTTTGCGCGCATCGATCACATGCTGAAGAGCCTCTTTGCCATGAAAGTGATCGTGTGCCGCTTTATGCATGATGGAGACCTTCTTCAAGTGCAATCGTCAGCAGTTTAGTCAAATCGCATAGATCGCTGGAAGAGATAATTTCGCGCGTCGAGTGCATCGCCCAACAGGGGAGCCCGAGATCAACCGTTGGAATACCGGTGTTGGCCGACATAATGGGACCGACGGTGCTGCCAGAGGGAATATCGGAGCGGTTTGCGCCCGGCTGCAATTTGATTTGATGTTTTTCCGCAAGCCGCGCAACGATGGCGGCAGAGGAAGCATCGGTTGCATATTTTCGCCCTGCGTTGAATTTGAGCATGACGCCCTTGCCGAGAAGCGGAGAATTGTGCGGATCGTATTTTTCCGTGTAATTGGGATTCCAAGCATGCCCTACATCAGCGGATAAAATGATCGAACGACTTTTCAGGCGATGGAAATCTTCTCGATCTTGCTGCATAGCAAGGCAAATTCTCTCCAGAACTTGGTCGACGAACTGCGAGTCGGCACCGGTTGAGCTCATGGAACCAATCTCTTCGTGATCCCAAAAAAGAGCCATTTGAATGAAATCGCTCCGACCTTTTGCTTTTAAAATAGCCTCTAAGCAAGGGTAAGCAGAGCAGAGATTGTCGAGGCGATAGCCGGCGATCATCTCTTGATCAAAACCGACAAGCCCCGGTTTTTCGAGCGGTACTAAAAAGAGATCAAACGCGTAGATCTTCTTGCATTTAAGCCGTTTTTTCAAGAGATCTTCGACCGTGTGCTCACCCTTGATCGAAAGAACAGCTTTTAGGTGATCTTGCTTGTGGACCAAGATCCCTTTTTCATTGATTGTCCGATCCAGGTGGATGGCGAGCTGCGGAATAATCAAGGGAAGATCATGGAGGAAGATAAGGTGAGCGCCACTATCGGTTTCCACTTTTCCTGCAATCGCAAGATCGCGGTCGAGCCAAGAATGTAAAAGCGGGCCGCCGTATACCTCTGTGCCCACTTGAGCGATTTCTTTGTGGGAGAGGTCGGGCATCGGCTTGACTTTCAGCGCTGGGCTATCGGTATGACTTGCGAGGAGAATCGCCCCTTCCGCTTTCTTTTGCGGCATACGAAAAGCGCAGATGAGAGCCCCTTCTCGCTCGACGAAGTATCCCTGATTCGGCTTTAGGTTCCATCGCTGACTCTCTTGAAGCTGGGTGAAGCCAGCTTCTTTCAGTTGATGAGCGATCTCTTTGGCGGCATGCCAAACAGTGGGCGACTTCTCAATGAAAGAGAGAAAACTCGAACAGTCGGACATGAGCCCATCCTTACCTATTTAGGTCTTATGACCATCATCTCTTCTTCTAAATACTTGTGGAGGACTTTTGGCACAAGGACAGAACCATCGTTTTGCTGATTGTTTTCCAACAGAGCCACCATCAATCTCGATGTGGCGACCCCAGACCCGTTGAGAGTATGGACAAAATGAGGCTTTTCATTCTTGGGGCGATAGCGGATCTGCGATCTGCGCGCTTGGAAGTCGGTACAGTTGGAGACTGAGGAGACCTCATAATAGCGGTTTTGGCCTGGTAGCCATACTTCGATATCGATTGTTTTCGCGGCGGCAAAAGACATGTCGCCTGTCGTTAAGAGCATGTTTCGATAGTGAAGCCCTAGTCCTTCCAATACCTCTTCCGCGCTGTCGAGCATTTTCTGATAGACGGCGCCACTCTCTTCTGGCTTGGTCAAACAAAATAGTTCCACTTTATTAAACTGGTGCGTTCGGATCAGCCCTCGCTCCTGGGATCCTGCGGCGCCTGCTTCTCGTCTAAAGCAGGGAGTATACGATGTGTACATCAACGGCAGTTGATCTTCTTCAATAATCTCATCGTAGTGCATTCCATTGATCGCGCACTCAGAGGTGGGAATGAGGTACAAATTGTAGTCTTCGTCTTTAATCTTGAACAATTGATGTTCAAATTTCGGAAGCTGCGCTGACCCATACATGATTTCTGGGCGAACCAACAGCGGCGGCATCACTTGGGTAAAGCCGTTTTTCCGATGGATATCCAACATATAATTCAAAAGGGCCCACTCGAGCCTTGCTCCCATCCCAACATAGAGAGGCCAGCCCGATCCAGAGATCTTTGCTCCTCTTGCAAAGTCGAACAATTTCAATTTCTCATTCAGCTCGACGTGATTTTTGAATGGGAAATCAAATGTTCGCTTTTCGCCCCAAGACTTGACGCACACATTATCTTTCGGACTTGGCGATACGGGAATATCGTCCATGGGCAGGTTGGGCAAAACAGCCATGGCATAGTTCAATTCGCCCTCTAACTGGACCATCTCTTCATCTCGAACAGCGATCGTTTCAGCGAGTTTAGCCAATTCGCTCATGAAAGCAGAGATGTCTTCGCCTTTTTGTTTCTTCATGCCGATTTCTTTCGACGAGTGATTTCGCTTCGATTTCAATTCTTCCACTTCCGTTTTCAGCGCTCTTACCCGCTCGTCCAAAGCCAAGATCGGCAGGATGCTCGCCTCTGGAACTTTATTTTTCAGCTTGGTTTCGAAGCCGGTGGGATCTTTTCGTAGTTCTTTTAAATCTAGCATAATTCACTCATCTAAAATGGTTCTTAAGTATAGGACAAGAGCCTCATTTCCGCAAAGAACAGGAAAAAGAGAAGGGAAGAGAAATAAAAAAATCTGTTTTCTCAATGGATTGAAATCGTAGTTATTGACTATGATTTTTTGTTCAATTCGAGGCCTGCGATGTCTGAAGAAAATACCGCCAAAAGTCAAATTCTTCTCTATCAAGCTGAAGACGGCAGTCAGCGGATTGAAGTTCGTCTAGAAGAAAATACGGTTTGGTTGTCACAAGTGCTTATTGCCGAACTATTTCAGACAACAGTAGCAAACATCAATATCCATTTGCGAAATATTTTTACTCAGAAAGAACTCTCTGCGAATTCAGTTATTAAGGAATCCTTAATAACTGCCCAGGACGGTAAAAAATATCGAACAAAATTATATCGCTTGGAAGCGATTTTGGCTGTAGGTTATCGGGTCCGTTCTCATCGAGGTATTCAGTTTAGGCAGTGGGCAACTCAACGCTTGAAAGAGTATATTGTTAAAGGATTTGCATTAGATGATGAGCGGCTGAGTAAACCCGGAGCGGTGGATTATTTTGATGAATTACTTGATCGAATCCGGGCTATTCGAGCGTCCGAAAAGCGTTTTTATCATAAAATTCGAGATATCTACACCTTAAGCGCTGATTACGATTCTACGCATCCTTCTACTCAAGAATTTTTCAAAGTTGTTCAAAATAAGCTACTGTATGCAGTCACTGGGTGTACGGCGGCAGAGATTATCCATCAGCGTGCTGACGCTTCTCTTCCTAATATGGGCCTCCCTTCATGGGAAGGGGGTAACCGAGGAAAAAAAGTCGCCCGGAAGGATGTTGATGTTGCCAAAAACTATTTAAGTAGTGAAGAGATCAAAGAATTGGAATTGCTTGTGAGCCAGTACTTAGATTTTGCCGAACGGCAAGCCCGTCAACGCAAGATGATGTATATGGCCGATTGGAAGCAAAAGTTAGATGCATTTCTTGAGCTTAATAATGGTTCCATTTTAACTCATGCAGGTAAAATATCAGCAGAGCTTGCCAAAGATCAGGCGCTTGCTAAGTATAGCAAATTTGAAAATCAACAGCTGGTCGAAGATAAAGCGATTTCTGAAGAAGAGTTACGGGAAGCTGTGTCAAGAGTGATGGCAGTAAAAGACTTTTCTACCTGAAGAGCAGGCTGCAAAAATAAACCCCCACAAAGGCGGGGAAGCCCTCCGCACCTCTCCCCAAAAAAGAGTTAACGCAGAGAGGGAATCCGCGAAGCGGGCCGCGACGAAGTCCGCGGCGATCCTGTGAAGGGACATGAGGCGAAGCCGAATGCTCTGAGCAGCCGATGCCCGCTAAGGCTAGGCAGAATTGAGGCGCAGTCCCCGAAGAGCAGTGCTTTGCACGGCTGCGGAATCGAGAAAACGATCCGGGGGATCGTTTTCTCGCGGAGCAGGTGAGCGTGTAAGCGCGAACCGGCCGGAACGAGCACGCGATAAGCCGAAGGCTGGTCGGCAAAGCCTTAGTTAGGACCCCTGGGGGCTGGGGCGGAGCATCCCGACAATGCGTAATGTTTTCCTTTTTTTTATTATTTTCATTCTGTTATCGTGTTTTAGGTTAGAACTCTGAGTTGATTACATGAAGCCCTCGTATCCCCAGCCTAAAAATCCTTTAATTTTGCGTTATCACCGTTTGATGGATGCTTTTGCCAAATCAGACGACGAGCGCGATTTCTACCTAGATAAGGTCGAAGGATTTCTCCTTTATGTCGATCTAGATAAAGGTGTTGAGGAGATCGAAGCGCTCGAGAAGGAAATTCTTGAAAACTCAGGTCGCTACTGTCTAATCCCAAAGATGACGTTCTATGAAGTTAAAAAATTCATGGAAGGCTTCGTCCACGAAAAAGTCTACGACATCGATACGAAAGAAAAGCTGCTCGATTTAATTGCTGCGAAAGAAGCGCGCGAAAACTTTTTGGAATTCATTTACGACCACTTAAGCGAATTGGAAAAATGGCAGCTCTATTATCAAGAACGGTCTAGAATTCGGATTATCGAATGGCTTAGAACACAAGAAGTCAACTTTGTTTTTGAAGAAGATCTCGATCTGACCAAGACGATTGTTGAGAAGGTCAAGCGCCACCTCTTCGATGCAAAAGTTCCCAAAGATATTCAGCAAGCTCGCGATGCTTTGAGTGCAAAAGCGAAGACTTACTACTCAAACGAAGCGCTCAATCCAAGGCCGAAACGAGGCCGTCCGCCCAAACAAGTGGCGAAAGTGGAAATGGAACCGCAAGTATCGGGCGATATCTATACGCAAGTACCGGTTGCTTGCCGACTATTCCTCTATATTCCAGATATCACCTCCGCTGCTTCCGTTACGTTCTCAGCAAAATTCGAGAGCGAAGAGCATTTGTTGGCGTCCCTCCGCGGCAGTCCGCGTCTGCGCGTCGATGAGAAATTGGAAGCTCTGTCTCAGCGCCTTGAATCTCTCCGCCACCTCTCTGATCGATTGGCGGGAGCTGAAAAAATGTTTGGGGTCGATGCGGGTAAAAAACCTTTTACTCCATTTATCAAGCCAAAAATGAAAGAGACCAAATCGGTCGAAGTCTTGCCAGAAACCCGCGCTCCAAAGGTCGAGTCGGCTATCCATGCCGTCCTGCCAAAGAAACGGGGCCGTCCTCGTAAAGAAGATCAGCCTGTCGATGAGTTCGTGGGTCAAAAGCGCCGCCGATTTGCCATTAAGAAAGTGACTCAGATTAAGTCTGGTAAGAAAGACAAATAAGTCGTAGTATATACTCTTTCTTTGGGATCGTAACTATCTAGTCGCTTTTTTATAATATGACTAGAACCCAAATTAAAAAGGTATTTACTATGACTCCTACTACTACCCCTTCTTCTTCCACGCCTACAACTCCTAGAGAAGTGTCTATCGGAACATTAGCAGCTCAAAGAAAACTTCAAACATCTAGTAGTAAAGTCAATCAATTTATGAAAAATAATTTACCAAGTGACGCTTCAAGCAGCTATACCAAAGCAGTTACTGATCCAGGTAAATACAAACCCTTATAATAAGGAATTATGACCATCCTTCGAGAAGAGTCGTTGCTAGATGAATTATTACAGCGGAGCCAAGCTCGTTTGAGCTCCAAGCGCGAGCGCTGTTTCCAATTGCTTCGGGCGATGCACTGGACTCGATTGATGGACGACAAGATGACCAAACTCGTCCGCCAAAATAAGGGCGGAACGTTTCACTTATCGGTCAATGGTCACGAAATGATCGGCGCCGCTTCGGCGCTCGCTTTAACCCCCGGCACAGACTGGGGTTATCCTTATTATAGAGACCGAGCCTTTGCGATTGGCCTCGGCTGCTCGCTAGTCGATATTGTCGCTGCGTTTTTAGCGCGCGATAGCGCAAATCACTCGGCTGGCCGCATGATGCCCGAGCACTTTTCACAGCCCGATTTGAGAATTCCTTGCCAATCCAGTGTAGTCGGTTCGCAATTTTTACAAGCAGTTGGCACAGCAAAATCGGCGCAGCTGCGCGGCGCGAAAGAGGTCGTGTATGTTTCGGGTGGTGATGGTTCTACTTCGCAGGGCGATTTCCACGAAGCATTGAATTTTTCTTGCCTGCACAAGCTTCCCATCGTGTTTGTCATTCAAGACAATGGTTGGGCGATTTCAGTTCCCACGTGCGATCAGACAGCGGGCGGCACGATCGCCAAAATGGCCAGAGGCTATGAAGGGCTCACCGTTCACGAGATCGATGGTTGCGATTACGAAGAGACAACAGGTGCGCTCGATGCAGCAGTCATGAAGGCTCGCGCAGGCGAAGGGCCGAGTCTAATCGTTGCAAAAGTTCCCCGTATTGGCGCGCACAGCAGCAGCGACGATCCAAAAAAATACAAAGACGAAGCGACTCTAGACGCAGAAAAAATGCGCGATCCGATTATCCGTTTTGAACGATGGCTCGTATCTGAAGAACTCTTTACTGAATCGGAAATTCAAGAACTTCGCGCAAAACATTTTCAAGAGATTGAGCAAGCAGCTGACGCGGCTGATTTAGTTCCTTTTCCAGATCGTGCGACGGCTACCGATAAAGTGTTTAAGCCATTTGAGCCCCCCGTTTCCAAGATGGGACCAGAAGGGGAATCGGTCGTAATGATGGACGCGTTGAATCACGCGATTGCAGAAGAGATGGAGCGCGATCCGGGCGTCGTCGTCTTTGGTCAGGACGTGGCTCACGGAAAGGGGGGCGTATTCGGAATCACCCGCCTTCTCACCGATCGATTTGGGAAAGAGCGCTGCTTCAATTCACCGCTTGCCGAATCGACCATCGTCGGCGTAGCAATCGGCCTTTCGATGGATGGATTTCACAAGCCGGTCGCCGAAATCCAATTTGCCGACTACATGTGGACGAGCGTAAACCAGATTTTCAACGAACTTTCGAGCATTTACTACCGCTCTAATGGCCAGTGGTCTTGCCCGGTTGTTCTCCGGATGCCTTACGGCGGCTACATTCAAGGCGGCCCTTACCATTCGCAAAGTATTGAAGCATTTTTAAATCATTGCCCCGGCTTAAAAATCGTCATCCCGAGCAACGCAGCGGATGCAAAACGGCTCTTAAAAACAGCTATTCACGATCCGAATCCCGTTCTCTTCCTCGAACATAAAGCGCTTTATCGCCAACGGGTTTTCTGCGCTCGTCCAGAGCCTGGCCCCGATGAATTTCTCCCCTTTGGTCAAGCCAATGTGGTCCGTGAAGGAACCGATGCCACAATCGTCACGTGGGGGATGATGTCGGTGATGGCGCATGATGTCGCCGAGCAGCTCTCGAAAGAGGGGATCTCGATTGAAGTCATCGATCTTCGCACGATCGCGCCTCTGGATTTCGACACGGTTTTGACGTCGGTCAAAAAGACAGGAAAGCTCCTCATCGCTCATGAAGCAGCCCGCAACGGCGGCTTTGGAGCGGAACTCGCTGCTCGCGCAGCAGAGCTCGCTTTCCACTATCTCGATGCGCCGATTCAACGCGTTGCAGGAAAAGATTGCCCTGTTCCGTATTGTAAAGACTTAGAAGATATGGTACTGCCCCAGAAGAAAGATCTCGAGGCAGCCCTTCGTCAATTAGCGGCTTACTAGCGCAGCTTTTCTAAATCTTAGATCGAAGAACCGTTTCGCTCTTCGTTTGCAAATGATGGGGCGATTGGTGAGTGTATCGTCAATGTGCTTACTGTAGCGCGACTTGAGTTTTTCAAATCTCGCCAGCTTTTCTTGCACTTGCCGTTTTTCTTTGATCTGCTTGCCGAGCTTTTGATCCATATGGATGAAATGCTGGAGCAAGCTCTCTTGGGTTTTTTGAAATGCTTCTAATTCATTTTCTGCTAATTCAGTTAAATCAACAC
The DNA here is from genome assembly GCA_048498835.1 of Chlamydiota bacterium. Classification (GTDB taxonomy): domain Bacteria; phylum Chlamydiota; class Chlamydiia; order Chlamydiales; family SM23-39; genus CAITMJ01. The sequence continues at coordinate 19,966 of JBEHXF010000032.1, forward strand.
CGGAAATGACTTCAGCATTGCGAATCAACTGATCCAGTGTCTTGTCGATTTCTAGAACGATCTCTTCGCTAAACATGACCAACTCTCGTTGTTCTTCTTAAATTTCCTCTTTAAACGAAAGAACGAATTTAACAAAGAAAAAATTGTTCACACTTATGAAAGGGGATTTTAGCCAGCCTTAGCGTCTTGTAGATAGCGAGGTTTGTCTCTCTTCACAACTGCTTGCAGGGTCATTCTTCTAGGTGGTTGGAAATGAGGCCGGTTACCTTCGAATAAATGGTCTAGATTTTCCATTTCCCTTGTAAGCTGAGGCCCAGATAACAAAAGCAAAGCTAGAACTTTACGGTAGAAATGATAGATTGCTAGGCTTTGAACTAGCAATACAATAGATCCCATCAATAGAGAACCAACTCCAATAGAGCATAAGTTTTCAGCTCCTTCCCTGTAACTCTCTAAAATTGAAAAAATAGATAGGAAAAGACTGCTCACATTTGCTAACGGCTTTGTTCCCAAAAATACGGAAATTTCAAGAGCTGTAGAGACCGTTCGAATCAATCTCTCAAATCTTGGAAATTCTGCGACTGCACCTTTTTCTACTACACGTAGACAACCACTGTAAAAGAATGCGGAAGCAACGCTTTGTAGGGTGTTCATCTCAATTACTCTTTGACGATTATTTCTATATATATTTGGAAAATGTTCGCGGTTAAGTTGATGACATTGATTTTGGAGAATTTCTTGCGAGATGATTTTTTCCATTTCGCTACAAATTTTAAGAATTGTTTGGTTGAAACCGCACTGAAAAAACGCTCCAAAAAAGAAAAAACTCTGCATTTTCAGAATAGGTTGAGTGTTGGCCCATTCGCTCAGGTCTAAGTAGGCTATTCTCAGGCTTGAAAAAGCTCGATTTGCAGCTCGTTCGATACTTGGTACAACAGGCGAAACTGTGTTGGCAATTGTTTCATAACCTCGGTTGAAGGCATTTCCGATTGTATTGCAAATGGTTGAAATCATGTTATTTTCGTGTTGGTTTGGTATATTATAACAATTATTTAATTTTGTTTTAAACTAACTTCTGTCCCAATATCTCTCCTAGAAATGAATCGAGCGATCTTTTACTCTTTTTCCATGATTGGTTTTTGTCCACTGGCTTCTGGTTCAAAGGGAAATGCGATTTATTTCGGGACAAAGACGACCCGTGTCCTCATTGATGCCGGACTTCCCGCGAAAGCGATTATAGACCGGTTAAAAGAGATCGATGTTGATCCTAAAACACTGCAGGCAATTCTCATCACGCATGATCATTCCGATCACATCGCAGGAGTGGCAGCGTTAGCGGAGCGCTTTCAGATCCCCGTCTTGGCTAATGCCGAAACAGCCAAAGGGATTATTGGGATGTTGAGGGTAAAACCCCGCTTCAAAATTTTTGCGACGGGTGAAATATTTTGTTTTGGCGATTTGGAGATCATGCCCTTTAGTGTCCCGCACGATACGCTCGATCCGGTTGCATTTCTTTTCCAGTATGGCTCCCTTAAAATCGGTTTTTGTGCCGATCTCGGCCATGTCACTTCACTTGTTCGGAAGGCCCTTGAGAACTGTAACTATCTCTATCTAGAAGCCAATCACCAAGTGTCGATGGTTCACGCCTGTTCTCGTCCGCAGATCTACAAGACGCGCGTTTTGGGTAAGCAGGGGCATCTATCGAATGAAGAGTGCGGCAAACTCCTCCAGTCCATCTATCATCCTGGCCTCAAGCACGTACACTTAGCCCATTTATCCAGTGAGTGCAACGTCCCTGAAGTGGCGCTGCAAGTTGTCAGAGACCACCTAGCAGGCAAAGAAGTGGAAATCTCCATCGCCTACCAGGATAAGATTTCTAAGCCGATCTACTTTTAACGCGAGTTAGGAAGCGATCAAGAGATCTTTATCCAACCAATCTATCTAGGCTAGCCTTAGGTGGGAGGTCGTTACCCATTTGATTTTTGCATCTCCGGCAATTGTCGGATCATAAGGATGGGAGCGCGCTGGATCGGGAACCACTGTTGAAAGTTGTAGGGCAATCTTGTACGGCGCAATGACGAGCGCAACCACACTGGCCAATAAGCCTATTCCCACCTTTTGAACATTCGTCCCTGCATCTGTGATAGTATATTTTTTAGAGCATTGAGAGCCGATTAGATTGACTCCTGCCATGATCCCATTTTACACAACAACACCGGGGTGTTTTATCGTATCGAGCAACACTTCTGCTAGACAAATGACCGCTGCGGTCGTTTTGGCCATCATAGGCGAATGGGAACCGGCAACGGAGTGTAGGCATCGATGTAGAGCGACTTGCCCAAGAGCCGAGCATTTAATGCTGATATCAGAGAGCATAAAAGTCCTTTTTTCAAGAAGCAGCGATTCTATAGAAGAGGTGAAATTCAGAAAAGCTTGATTTTTAGATGTAAAGTATTGCCCTCTCTCAGAGTCCCCGAGCTATTGTTCTGGCCAAAGTAGCGCTGCAAATCGTAACAGAACACCTAGCAGGCAAAGAAGTGGAAATCTCCTTATATGGTATATTTAAAAAATATTTTTTCTATGGAGAGTTACGAAAGTTTGAGCTCGAAGTTGTCGGAAGCGATCTCGACTTTGCATTTGTGCCCCGCTTCTTTGAGGACGTGAGCAGCGAGGATGGCTATTTCTTGCACTTGTTGGTCAGAATGCTCCGGCTCATGGTGGGTGATGACCCAATGATAGCATTTGGTGAGAAGAAAGAGGGCGGCGGCGTTTTGGACAGAGGAGTGCCCCCATCCTACTTTATGGGTGTATTCTTCGGGTGTGTATTGGGCTTCGTGGATGATGGTGTCGCAAGGCTTAAGGAAGTCGATGAGACTGAGGTAGGGTTCTAGAACATCGGGTGGGATGTCCGTGATAGGGCCGTGATGTCCATAGAGCATTTCGTTGTCTGTGACGTAGCCGATCGTTTGGTGGGGGGTCGTGATTTTAAAGCAGTAAGTTGTGCCGGGATGAACGGTATTGTGGAAGTCGATCGTGATTGGGCCCATTTGAATGGGGGTTTTAGGGTGGGTGGTGCGGTAATTGATGTGGGCTTGTACTTGATCGAGTCGGACGGGAAAGAATTCTTGCGCGAGTAGATCGTTGAAGAGGTCGCGGCAGCTACGGCCGGCGCCAGAGGGAGAATAGACTTCGATTTGGATGCCGCGGTGATAGATCGGTTCAAAGAAGACGGCCAGCACGTGCATGATCACCGGCAGGATG
>JBEHXF010000033.1:0-22951 GCA_048498835.1 Chlamydiota bacterium
TCTGGTTGCGAGATCATGAGATCGTCGATGTTGACTCCGATTTTTGCAGCATAGGCTGGATCGAGGGCGTGCTCTGCATCGATATAGGCTGCAAGGCCTCCGTTTTTTTGAGCATTTGCTACGATATGGGTTGCAAGTGTCGATTTACCGGATGATTCTGGTCCGAAAATTTCAATGATTCTTCCGCGGGGTACGCCTCCGATGCCAAGAGCTACATCGAGAGAGATGGCCCCTGTTTTAATGACGCTGAGCCCCTGTGAAGAGGAATGTTTGCCGAGGGACATAATCGATCCATCGCCAAATTGCTTTTGTATATGGGAAATCGCGAGCTCTAGAGCTTTGCGCTTATCTTGGGTTGGGTGATTCATATAGACTCCACTAAATGGTTGCTTTCAGAATGAGACGAAAGATTCTTCTCGTCAAGCTCCTTGTCGATTCTGATTTGATCTAAAAGTGAGATATACTTGTTCGTAGCCTGTTCTATAGAAAAACGGCTTTCTACGGAACATCGAGCTGCATAGCCAATCTGCTTTCTTAATCTGCAGCTAGACGATAAATGGAGAATTATCTGGAGCCAGTCGTCAAGGGTATAGGCGAAAAAACCAGTGACTTGGTGTTCAATAACAAGAAGATCAGCGGGGCTCGGTTTGCAAATGACGGGTAAGCCTGCGGCCATAAACGCGATCACTTTGGTCGAGGGTTTTGTGTATTGGTGAAGTCTATGTAGATCTTTCATCGTGATGGCTATATCGGCCCATTTCATCAATTCAAAAGAATTTTTTACACTCCAGTTTATATGCTTAACGTATTCAGTATCTATGCCTTGTTCTTCTGAATGATAGTAAAGTCGGACTGGCTTTCCCGCCTTTTGGGAGAGATACGGGAGGTAGGATTCAATCCATTTGAGATTTTGCAGGTTGGAAGCATACCCTTGTGCTAGGAGCCGAATTTCTGAGTGATCAAGATAGCTGGTTTTATAGTCGGGATTAATGATCGGATGTTCAATGAGAAGGTTTCTTTTTTTTACCTGGTGCATAAACTGTCGATGCACGGGAGTCGAGAGGATATACCCATCTAGCAAGTTGGTAAAAGCTAAATGATGGCGAAAGTAAAAGCGATATTTTTCCTGATCATTGGGATTATCGACTATATCATAGATAAATTGTTTTTTAGCCGATTTAAGCTTCTGGATAAAAGGTATGAAAGAGGGATTGAATTTTTTGACGATGATGACGATATCAAAATTCTTCATTTCCGCCGGGGAGCAGAAAAAGCCCGCGCAATAGTTTGAATCTAGTTGATTGATAGCATTGATGATTGGGTCGATTCGCCATTTGCGTTCCGCTAAATCATCCTCTCCTGAAGCAATCGGACCGAAACCCACCTTGATTTTGCGAGAAATGAGGCAACGGATTTTTGTTTTGACATACCAGCTGAAAGAAATCAGATAAGTTCCAAGCAGCAGGTAGAGAAGGGTTTTTTTCCACCCTTTTTCTCTGCATGCAGACCAGGCTTTGAAGAGGTTCATCTGTAAAGCAGCTTTACAATCGATTCAGGCAACGACTGTATTCAATTTCTTAAAATCAGTCGATAGTTGCATTCAGAGCTTCGGTAAAAATTTGGAGATCTGCTAGATAGTCTCTTAGAGGGCTTTGGATGATTTTAGCTGGTGATATTGGCGGGACACACACTCGTTTGGCTTTATTTGACCAGGCAGGTGAGCTCGATTTGGTGACAGAAAAAAAATATCGCAGCCGAGATCATCAATCTTTGGCTGAAATCGTTAGGATCTTTTTGGCTGAAAAGAAAACTGAAATTACGGCTGCATGCTTTGGAGTTGCCGGTGCTGTTCGAAGTGGCCGCTGTCAAGCGACAAATTTGCCTTGGATTATCGATGAGAGGCAATTGGAGCATGAACTCAACATTTCCAGAGTGCGTTTGTTAAATGACTTAGAAGCAAATGCCTATGGAATTGGAGCATTAAAAGAAAATGAACTTTTTGTATTGTGCGCTGGACAAAAACAAACGGGAAACCAAGCTTTAATTGCCGCGGGAACGGGTCTGGGTGAAGCGGGGCTTTATTGGGACGGTAAAGTACATCATCCCTTTGCTTGTGAAGGAGGACATGCCGATTTTGCTCCTCGCAATGGATTAGAAATTGAATTGTTTCAGTATTTGAAAAAGAAATGGCATCACGTCTCCTTCGAGCGTGTTGTATCGGGGCCAGGTATTTATGCGATTTACCGATTTTTAGTCGAATCAGGTCATGAAAAAGCTTCCAATCAGGTAGAGGCAGAATTGGTGCGAGGGGATGCTCCGCGGATTATTTCTGAATATGGAAGAGAGAATCGAGATTCTGCTTGTAGTCGTGCCCTTGATTTATTTCTCAATTGTTATGGAGCAGAGGCTGGTAATTTAGCATTGAAGTTTCTCTCTTTAGGGGGAGTTTATATCGGCGGAGGAATAGCGCCCACTTTGCTAGAGAGAATTAAGAAAGGGGGGTTTTATTCGGCCTTCGTAGACAAGGGAAGATTTACCGAACTTCTCCATTCTATCCCCATTTATGTGATTTTAAATGATAACGCAGCCTTATTGGGCGCTGCTACGTTTGCAAGAGGACTATGAATCCAGAATCTAAGCGATTGAACGAGCGCGAACCGGGTCCGATTCCCCCTTGGGAGCGTTGGGGTCCCTACATGGCTGAAAGAGCTTGGGGAACAGTTCGTGAAGATTACAGCGCAGACGGAGATGCGTGGAATTATTTTCCTCATGATCATGCTCGTATGCGCGCTTTTCGCCGCGGAGAGGATGGAATTGCAGGGTTGTGCGATCGGTTTCAAGTCTTAGCTTTTAACCCCGCTTTTTGGAATGGGAAAGATCCGATTTTAAAAGAGCGGTTGTTTGGTTTGAATTCCTATGAAGGAAATCACGGAGAAGATGTAAAAGAGCTTTACTATTATCTCGATGCAACGCCGACAGCTAGTTATCTCAAGTACTTGTATAAGTATCCGCAAGAACCCTACCCCTACGATCTGTTAGTAGAAGAAAACGGACGACGAAAAGCCTTGGATCGAGAGTATGAGCTGATCGATACGGGTATTTTTGATGAAAATCGGTACTTCGATATCTACATCGAGTATGCAAAAGCAGGCCCAGAAGACATTTGCATGAAGATTGAGGCGATCAATCGAGGCCCAGATGCAGCTCCCCTTCATATGATCCCCCAGCTTTGGTTTCGCAATCAATGGAGCTGGGGACACAAGACAATGGATCAGCCGACGATCGAAGTATTGGAAGAATCAAATGAATCTATTTGCTTGGTGGCGGATGATTCACGGCTGGCTTCGCCTCACTACTTACTCTTAGACTACCATTTAGGAAAACGGTATTTGTACGCGACTCCAAAAGGGGAAGCATTATTTACAAACAATGAGACCAACCAACAAGCTATTTGGAAAAAACCAAATACAAGTCCTTATGTAAAAGATGCTTTTCATCGTTACTTGGTGAAGAAAGAAATCGATGCAGTGAATACTAAGCGTGTGGGTACGAAGGGAGGAATTCATTATCATTTCTCATCGGTTGCTCCTGGGAAAAGCGCTGTTATTTATTTGCGATTGTGTCCTGAACCCTTAAAAAATCCGCTTAAGGACGTGGAATCGATCATTGCAAAAAGGAAAGCTGAAGCTGATCAATTTTACGAAGAAGTTCATCCCAAGAAGGCAACGGAAGAAGAAAAAATGATCCAACGGCAAGCGCTTGCCGGCATGGTTTGGAATAAGCAAATCTATATCTTTTCGGTAAGTAACTGGCTTCAGGGAGATGATCCAAATCACCCTCCTCCCGAATCACACAAGACAATTCGAAATACCCACTGGAGACATATTGTCTCTATGCGGATTATATCTATGCCAGATAAGTGGGAATATCCCTGGTTTGCCGCTTGGGATCTCGCTTTTCACTCTTTATCCATGGCTCTCATCGATCTCGAATTTGCGAAAAATCAAGCTTGGCTCCTCTTATTTGATCAATTCCAACATCCAAATGGGGCTATACCTGCTTATGAATGGGAATTTAGCGATATCAATCCGCCTGTTCAGGCGTGGGCCGCTCTCAAGCTCTATGAATTTGAGAAAGAAAAATATGGAACGGAAGATCTCGATTTTCTAGAGAAGTGCTTTCATAAATTGCTTTTAAATTTCGCTTGGTGGGTCAATAAGGTTGATAGTTTTGGGAACAACATCTTCGAGGGAGGCTTTCTCGGGATGGATAATATTGGATTTGGCGATCGCTCTCAAAAACCACCTCCAGGTTTTCTCATCGATCAATCAGATGGTTCGGGTTGGATGTCGCTTCTTTGCTTGAATATGATGCGGATTGCTCTCATCTTATCCAAACGCAATCCCAACTATGAAGGATTAGGCACGAAATTCTTCCAACACTTTATCTACGTGACAGCAGCCATGAGAAAAGGTTATTGGCGTCACTATGATATGTACGATGAGCAAGATGGCTTTTTCTACAGCTACTTACGTAAACCCGATGGATCTTTTGATAAATTTCCCATTCGTTCGCTTGTGGGCATTATTCCATTCTTCGCTTGCGATGTGTGGGATGAAACGGAATTGAAAAAATATCCTGAATTTTATCTGGCTTATGATTGGATGATTCATAAAAAATCCGATCTTACAGACAAGTGCATCCAAAAAATTCCTCATGAAACGGGATCTAAGCATGTCTTTGGTCTCTTGAGCGCGCAAGAATTGAAGAAATTTTTGCGAAATATTTGGGATCCAAACGAGTTTCGTTCAAAATTTGGACTGCGCTCACTTTCAAAATATCATGAAAAACATCCTGCACAAATGCACGGCTTTTCACTTGTTTACGAACCTGGAGAGGCATTAGAAAAGATAAAAGGCGGTAATTCGAATTGGAGAGGGCCGATCTGGTTTCCCCTCAATTATCTTCTTATCGAGACGTTACTTAATCTAGGAAGCGCCTTCAAGGATAGTCTAGAAGTTCAGGTAGGAAAAGAGAAAAAGGTCGTATTGCATGAAATGGCGCAATACTACGGTGAGGCGCTTTTAAGCCTATTTAAACGCGATTCTGAAGGAAAGCGGCCTATCTTTGGAGACTGCGAAAAGTATCAAAACGACCCACACTTTAAAGATCACTTGATCTTTCCCGAGCATTTCCATGGAGATAACGGGCGTGGACTAGGTGCTTCGCAACAGACTGGTTGGACTGGCTTGATCGCCAATCTAATCGCAGCTCTTCGGAAATAAAAAAGGCTGGGAATTCTCCCAGCCTTAACAGCTTTTAAAGCGCTATAGAATCGATGATTAGAAATCGAGTCTAAGCGTTAGGTTCAAGCCATGGACGTACAGATTGCCATTTGGCAAGTTGCTATTTCCAGGCATTGCGTCATCTGTAAAATGACGGAACATATTTTGATTCCAGAATACTTGGAATCCATAAGATGCTAGCAAGTCAAAGTGCCAATTGTTGTTATCAAAATAAGAACCCCAAGCAAAACCGAAGTCCATATTCGTGTGCGGTCTGATGGTGTAGAGCCCGGTTTGGCTAACGTTAACTGCTGTAAGACCTGTTGTTCTAAAGGATGTGCGATAGCGTGTATAGAGCAAATCTGCTTCCACATCGCCGAAGCAACGGAATCCATAACCAATCAGGTAGTTTGTTGAGAAACCAACCTGAGGACCCACCCCCCATGAAGTAAAGCTGTTGTGTACAGTGGAAGTAGCAGCTGTTCCTACCACACCAGTATTTACACCGGTGAGATTGTATTTTTCACGAATCCAAGCAGCTCGGATACCGAAATAAGGGCGATAAGTAAGTCTTGTGCCTACATAATGAGCACGGGCGAGTTGCCAATCAGCGAGATCCATTTTCAGGGTCCATTTTCCGCTCATTGTGTCGTTGGTCTGTCCAGCATCATCAGTAACAGGATCTCCCTGAACTGGGAAAATGGAAGCAAAACCTGTACCAGTTGAGCTAGTGGTTTGGGAGTTATGGAACCAAGTGTATTCAAGGAAGCTATCCCAGTTATCCCAATCCAAATTCATTCCCAATCCAACTTGGAAGCCAGGTTGATAGTCAGAGCTGAAATTGATGGTATTATTGGTCGCGCCAGAGAGAACTCTTGGATCGGCTGCTGATGAGGTGTTGATTCCAATCTCCATATTGTCTTGGAGAGGTTGCCAGTAGATGAAAGAAGCTTCGATCGCTAAATCCCAGCAAGCGCGGACATCAATGCGTGCAGGAGCGTTGTATGCAGCTGTTAAGGGCGCTTGGTTTGGCTCTGGTGGTGTTGGAGTTGTGCGGCAATTGTCATTGTTATCTGCAAATACAGATGTAGCTGCCATGAGCGATGCTACAATCCAAGGCTTTGTCTTTGTAAACATATCTGTCCTGTTTTTTTGATTTGAACGAAAATCTTGCTAGCTTTCCGTAGCACAAACTTACCCGTCATATTTCACTTCGGATAGGAGAGCTAAACAGCAAAAAACCTTGCTCAGTTTGCTCTTTTCGAATCGCAATGCAACGATTCCGTCCGTAGTTGATAAGTTCGATCTTAGTCTTAAATTGAAAATTCAAGCAAGGATTTTTGTGAAAAAGAGAGGGGGCGTATTTTCATACGCCCCCTTGAGATTTACAGAACTAACAGACTTCGATTAGAAATCGAAGCGAGCTGTCAAGTTCAAGCCTTGAACATACAAGTCGCCGTTTGGCAGATTGCTGTTTCCAGGCATTGTGTCGTCTGTAAAGTGGCGGAACATATTTTGATTCCAGAACACTTGGAAACCGTAGGAAGCCATCAGGTCAAAGTGCCAGTTGTTGTTATCAAAATAGCTGCCCCAACCAAAGCCGAGGTCCAAGTTAGCATGTGGACGAACGGTGTTGATGTGGATTTGGCTTACAGAGTAAGTATCTGTGCCATCAAAAGATGTTAGAGCTGTTCTGTAGCGCGTAAAGAGGATATCGCCGTTAACATCGCCGAACATTCTCAATCCGTACCCGAACATGTAGTTAGCTGTTAAGCCCACTTGTGGTCCAAGACCCCAAGAGATCGATGTGTTGTTAACTATCAATGTTGTGTCGTAAGTAACGTTGTACTTTTGACGGATCCATGCGCCGCGAGCACCGAAGAACGGACGGAATGTCAGTTTTGTGCCAACGTAGTAGCTGCGGGCGAGTTGCCAGTCAGCGAAATCCATTTTCAAATGCCAGCTTCCGCTAGCTGTACCAGCAGCTAAACCGCCGATATCGCTAACTGGAATACCTTGCATTGGGAGGATAGATCCACCTGCAGGAGCTGTAGAGCTATTTGAATTTGTGTTATGGAACCAGGTGTACTGTAGGTAGCTATCCCAGTTGTCATAATCAAAGTTCATTCCTAAGCCAACTTGGAAGCCAGGCTTATAATTTGTATCGAAATTGATTGTGCTATTCGATGCAGCTGTAAGGTCAGCGCCAGAAGAAGAAATGCCATACTCCATGTTGTCTTGGAGTGGTTGCCAGTAGATAAAGGCAACATCAATGTACATATCCCAGCAGCCGCGAACATCAATGCGAGATGTCGCATTGTAAGCTGCAGTCATTGGTGCTTGATTCGGCTCGGGCGGTTTTGGTGTCGACCGGCACGCATCATTGTTAGACTTCGTTTGTCCAAAGATGGATGTAGCTGCTAGGAGCGATGCTACCATCCAAGGCTTTGTTTTTGTAAGTACGTTCAACATTTTTGCTCTCCATTTTGAACGAAAAAGTTTTTAGCTTTCGCTAAGATAATAAAAAACTCATTTCTCGCTTCCGAATTGCGAATTGGCGGTCGCCAAAATCGAGTTCGGTTTACATCGTGAATCTTAAACTCAAGTTGAAAATTAAAGCAAGCGAAAGCGAAAAAATGTCTTGAAGCGGACATGGAAAATGCCTCTAAAACTATGTGTAGAGGGCTATTTTTTTTCAGAAATTTTTTACCCAGAATGTTCACTCCAATGAATAAAGACACCAATTTTTTGCTGAATCTGAATCGGTGAATTTGTTTCCAACATTAAAACCCAAGGGTTAATTTCGAGTTCATCAATTTCATCGCTTTCTAATGCTTCATCTATATTTTCGAGTGAACCGAAGTAAGTTTGAGGAAACAGAAAATGGTAGTTCTTCTGTAACATCGGGCTCTCCTCTTATTTAGTCTAAGCATATCCGGTTTATTAGCCGGTTAAGCTTCCACATAATCGGAATGATTCTAGGAATCAACAAAAATTCCTAAATTACAGTCGTTGAGTAACTAACAAAACCGACGTAAGATGAAAGATCGTTGAAAATCGGTATCGCTTGTCCATTCTTTGACGAGATTTCTTTCAGCAAGTAACTCGTTTAGGCGATCTTCAAGTCGGCAAACACGAACACCAAACGGAGATTTACTTTCGATAATCGTCTTTGGGTCTCTTAAAAAAAGAACGTGGCCTGGATAGACGATCATATCAACAGGATTACCTAACTCCTTCAGTTGGATTGCTTTACCGTAGTTTACAAGTTGGCTAGAATTTCGAGGAGTAACTCCGTTTGTTGCTTGAAATAGAAGACCGGAACAGTCGAGGCCACGAAAAGTCCAAAGAGTTTTAGTCCGTTCATCCAAAGTGGTTTGTGGCGGATAAAAAGTAAGAAGCTCCGGAATGCCAGCTGCCCAGTTCCCTCCCCAAACATAGGGAGCACCTATCCACTGCTCCATGTTTTCTAAAATGATCTCGCGAGAAGGAAGTTTTAATGGAGCAGGTTTTGGCGCTTGCTTTGAAATTGTTCCAAAACGACTGTCTATATATAGGTGTGTAGATCCATAGTCTGCCCACTTAATTTGAAAAATCCACTCACTTATTTGTTTTACGATCGGGAAAACCATCTGAGGAAGAGCAATAAATTCATAATGGTAAGGATGCCCTGATTCATTGAGGGGTAATGTTTTATGAAAGACCAAACCAAAATTAGCTGTATTTAAGACGGGGGTAGGGCGATCAGCGATAAACCATTCCATGCCTTTAAAAATGAGTCATTTTAAATGAATTTGCAACATAATTGTCCTAGCAGTACTCTCATTTCTCGATGAGGTTCTAGATGCGTATTTCCCATTTTCTTCTGTTACTCGCTTTGATGACAAGCTGCCAAAAGCAGGCAGATGTTCCTGTTCAAGCTCTTAGAATTAATATTGAGCTGGAACCTGCGACCTTTGATCCTCGTAAGGCTCGGGACTTAAACGCTGTAACGATTTGTCGCATGCTATTTGAAGGTTTAACTCGCGTATCTCAGAATGGATCTCCCGAGTTAGCTGCAGCAAAGGATGTGGAGATTTCGGAAGATGGCCTGCAGTATGTATTTACTCTTCGAGAAGCGTACTGGTCAAATGGCCAACCCGTTACTTCAACAGATTTTGCGGAGAGCTGGAGAACAATTTTAGATCCTCAATTTCCTACTGACATTGCATATCAGCTTTACCCGATTAAAAATGGAAGACTTATTAAGCAGGGCGATTTGATTGGTGACTCGTTGGGAATTCAAACCCCTGATCCTTTCACTTTGGTTGTCAATTTGGAGCAGCCAACGCCTCATTTTTTAGAGCTTTGCGCGATGTCTTCGTTTTTGCCTGTTCCTCATCGTATTGCTATAGAGAATTCAGATTGGTGCTTGGATCCTCAAACCTTTGTTGGAAACGGTCCTTTCCTTTTAAAAGCTTGGGAGCATGCCGATCAAATTCGGGTTATTAAGAATCCAACTTATTGGGATGAAAAAAGAGTGTTCCTCCAGGCAATTGATCTAATGATGGTGTCGGGCTCTACCGAGATCAGGATGTTTGAAGAATCTAAACTCGACTGGGCTGGTTCACCTCTTTCGACTCTGCCTGCAGATGCTATTCCTTCTCTGAGAGAAGCTGGTCAACTTAAGGTAAATCCATTGTCAGGGACCTATTTTTATCGAGTGAATACGAATGATTTAGTTCAGGGTAAGAAAAACCCTTTATCCCATCCGCTTTTTAGAAAGGCATTGGCCACGACAATTGATCGCGAGTCCATTGTAAAGCATCTATTGCAAGGTGGGCAAGCGCCAGCTCGTAGTTTAGTACCTCCTGAAATGGGCTTGATTGGCTCGGGATATTTTTATGAAGGTAATGGTGAATCGGCAAGAAGGCTGTTAGCTGATGCTCTGATGGATTTAGATCTCAATTTAGAAACGATGGAGCCCATTGTCATTAGCTTTAGCGCCTCTGACCGGAATATGGCTATTTCGCAGGCTGTTCAAAAACAATGGGAAGAGCGACTAGGTATTCCAGTTGATCTTAAACCTATGGAAGCTAAAGTATTCTTTCAGTCAGTGAAGGATAGAAATGTTCAGTTAGCTGTTGGTTCATGGATAGCTGATTTCAATGACCCGATCAATTTTCTAGAGGTCTTCAAATATCGCGATGGAAGCACCAACAATACAGGTTGGCAGCACCCTAAATACATTGATCTATTAAATCGCTCTGGATTATGTAGAGATCAAGACGAGAGAAAGCAATTGATGCGCCAAGCGGAAGAGATTCTGATGGACGAAATGCCCATCATCCCGATCTTCCACTATGCGATTAACTATCTTGAGAGGGAGGGAGTTAAAGATGTAGCTCTATCCCCGATTGGACAGATTGATTTTCGCTGGGCGAGCATTGATGACGCTGAACCCTCCCGTTCAATGAGATAAATGCGTTTTTTGTGGCTTCTTTTATTTCCTTTTCTAGGGTTTGCTGGAACAAATGATGGGACTATTTTGCTATACAACGATTCCCCTTATATCTTGACTGCGACTATCGTCGCATCAGATGGTTCTTATTTAGGACAGTTTTCCATTCAGCCCGGCCAGCAAAGAAACATTACACAAAACTTAAGTCCTACGCTCTATGTCCGGCCGGGTACTCCCGATATTTCCCAAACGCCTTATTCTGTCATTTGGCAATGTGCTTCGGATGAATATTATTCGATGTGTACCAATGTTTCTCCTGGAGCTATGGTACGAGCAAACGATTGCCGTGGTTATCGAGTGTGTAAGCCAAAGCAAGACACGCAAAAACAGCAGCCCCCTGCATCGACTCTTAAGAAAGTTAAGTGAGATAAATCTGGTGTAGAGGTTGATCCCAAGGATCAATTGGAAGAGGCGTAGGATGCTGCTGTTCGCAAAACCCAATGCCTATAGTCTTCAAAGAGGAATGGATAAGCCGATCGTAATATCCCATTCCATATCCTAAGCGGTGTCCCTTTGGATCAAAAGCTAGACCGGGAATGAGGGCTAAAGTAAGAAGATTTGAGTCGATTCGTTCGCATTTATGAGGAATTGGTTCGGAAAATCCTAATTTTCCTTTTTGCGTCTGCTGGTCGATATCGGTGACACAATATAACTCCAAAGTCCTATCTTGACAGAGTGGGAGCACTAATTGCCCGTTTCTAGCAAGCAAGCGGTTTAGATCTTGAGTTTCTATTTCATGATTGAATGAGCTAAATGAAAGAACCCACCCTTCGTTAGGAATGAGACGAACAAGAGCATCTGCAGCTGCTTTACGCCTTTGAGGAGAAAGAGCGGCGCGCAAAGTCCGATAATAAGCGCGTAATTCAGTTTTCTGGGTCAACAGGTTTTCCTTTGATGTAGGGGATTTTCCGAATGAAGATTCCCTGTTCATCATAGAGGGTGGCTAACCCGTTTCCATTCACGATTGAAGAGATGGCGTCTTTTTGGTTTTTCTTATAATAGGTTCCTTTGAGTAGACGATCTTCTTCATATTCTTCCATATACATCAAGCCGCCATCTCTATACCAAGCAAAGGAAGGACCCATTTTTTTATTGCGAGACAGTTCTCGTTGCGACTCAAGTTTTCCGTTGGGATACCAGGTTTTGACAATCCCTGATATGGAATCATCTATCCAAGGAATAGAGATTTTGGGAAGAGGATCTTGAGAGCCTTCTTCTCTCTCAGCAGATAGATAATAATCGATTTGCTCACCTTGCTTTTTCCCATTTTTGATATGGTGCGAAGATTTAAGTTCTCCGCTGGGAGTAAACTCTTTCACGATGCCTTCAGGTTTCCCTTTTCTGATTTCAACAATTTGATCGAGAGAAGGGCCGTTGAATATGGCTTGAAATCCCTGCTTATAGCGAACTTGGCAGATTGGCTCTCCGCTTAGATTAAAATAGTCTGCTTCAACAAGAAGGCCGGATTGATAGGTTTCAGTCCAAGCGGTCTTTTCGCCTGGCCAAAAGCCGAGGCTTTGACCATGTTTCAGCCCTGCCTGATACTGAGTTTTTGATTTGAGCTGTCCATCGGGCAAATATTCTAAGACTTCACCTTCTAAGAGGTTGTTGTGATAAGGTAATTCACGCTGTATTTGGCTGTTCGAATAGAAGTAGAAAGTCTTCCCTTCCATCACCCCTTTTTCATAGGGAATCTCAGCAATGAGTGTTCCCGCATCGTCAAATACTTTTGCCACACCATCAAAGAGCCAGTCTTGTTGCGCGCCAGGATTGATATCAGCTGTTCCACCAATGACTGTAGCTTCGATTTTCAGTTGGCCATTTGGATGCCATTCGCGGTAGCCCCCAAAAGCTCTCATGTCTTGCGTTTCTAGGTATTGCCAGGTCTGCCCATTAGGGTGATAAGTTGTAATTTTAGCTGTATTTTTTCCCTTTTGACGATAGACGCGGAGGACTTTCTTAAAAGGCTGAGTAGCAAGAAAGTCAACCGATTCAAAGATTTCAAGACGATCAGGATTGCTTATGGTTTCGGTCAGGCCATTACGATCTTGAATTTGAATAGATACGAGTGGGCTTTCTCGATCGTCTTGGGATCGACTGCATCCCAAAAGGCAGAAGAGAGGAAGTAAAAGGTATTGATATTTCATAGGAATTCTCTCTTTAGTAAGTCGAGATGGATTTCAAAGACTTCGTTTTCTAGGTCTGTTTTTGTTTTTTTGAGTGTAAAATCGGTGACGACCAGTTGTGGGCGTGCTCCTTTTGAAGATGTTTGGCTGAGCGGTGTTTCTTCAATTAAAGCTAAGAGATTTTTTAGATCATCATTGTCCATTTCCACTGGGTGACGCTGTTTTTCGATTGTCTCTTTACACAAGTCTGATATTTGCATCTCTTCTTCGATAAAAGAGAGTCGGTTTTCCTCGCTTTGGAGAAAATGAAGGCGTTGATTTAAACCATCTTTATTGGGAATAGCAGGATGAGAAAGCCAAGTTTCCAGCCGTTTTTTTTCTGGTTCTAAAAAAGAGAGCGATTCGATTTCAATGTCTAAATAGTAGGGATCTGGGCGCGTATGCCGTTCTAGAAATTTTTCCTTCCGATTCTTCCGTTCTAACGCGGTTTTCGCTTTTTTCATGGCGGACGAAAAACGGCTTTGCAGATCGCTAAACGAAGATCGGTTTTGCATTAGGAAAAGTGTAGTGACGAAGGGCGGAAGAGCGAGAAGCAAAAGAAAAAAAGGGATGCGGATGCGAGTGAAAATAAAGCGACCAAAACGTTCGAACCAAGAGGAGAAATTACGGGACATGAGGAGTCCTGTTTTTAAGTGTGAAAGTAGTACGATAGCTATTTGAAAGAGATTCCCAAGCAATTTCTTCGTCTAGATCTATCCAATCGTCGCTAGTTAGAAGCGCTTCATGGAATTTGCGAGCAGTCATTGGGCTGCTCACTTGAAATTCGAGTGTCACTTGGGCTGTGTATGGATCCTTTAAAGCCCGCATGCGAGGCATTGAAACTAATTGATAGCGGATTTCAGTAATATTCAAAGGATCTCCTGTCTTTGCAAAAGATTGCAACAGAGGATGATTTGAAACCCAATTGAGGACTTCGGTAACGGTCGGAGCTTGGAGGAGATAAGGCGATTCTTTATCATGTTTATTAATAAGAGATAGCGCTTGCTCGATTCCCTGGTCGATTCCTCCTATGAGGGCTGTTCGGATCAGTCTTGCATCTGGAATGTTGCGAAGAGAGGAGACCATTTCTTCTTTTTGTTGTTGAATTTGGTGGTAGCCGAAGAAACTAATCGAGGCGCTGCACAGCAATGAGGCTAATGCGAGCCCAGTCGCCCACAATCCTGTTCGTTTCCAAGCTTTTCGAGGGACAAATTCACCTTTTAAGAATTGAATAGGTTTTAATTTTTTGGCGCATAACTCCAGGGCCAGTCCAATTGGTATAGCGCAAGTTCTTTCATCATTTGATAAAGGGATGGATGGTTCAAACAACGTTAGATCGGGACTTGTATTGAGTAGGTATTCGGCAAGACGTCCAAAGGAATTGATCCGGCCGGTAAAAAAAACTGGTCTTGGGCCGGCGACTTGTTGGAAAGAAAAAAGAACACCCGCAAGAGTTCTGCGGAGACTGTCGAGTCGTTCGGATAGGTTGGGATTTAGAAGCTGTTTTAATTGAAGCAGATCAATTTGTTTTGCAACTCCATCCACCTCTTTTTGAAATAAAACTTTTTTTCTGTCTTCCCAAAGAGCAGATAAAAGCGATTCGACACCATGCGGAATCACAAAAGACTTTTTGATTTTACCCTCTTCCATCCAGGTGCAAGTCCATTGCTCGGAACCGATGTCGACTAAAAAGGCAGAGGTGAGATTGCTACAGCGGTAAGTTGCAAAAGCGGCTAAAGCTTGAGCGTTCGCTGTTACAAAATCTGGCTCAACAGAAAGTTTTTTCCATTCCTCTAATTCATCTCGCAAGGTCTGTTTGGGAACAATATAGAGAGTAACTTGGCTTCCCCCTTCACCAGTTTCTATTTGGGGAACGTAAGTAATATCCTCAATGGATACATGGGTTAGGGATTCGATTTGAAAAGCAAGCCCTTGTTCAATTTGTTTGATTGAGGGGATTTTGAGCTCTAGGCTGCGGACTAAAGCGTTAATGCCTGTCGCAAATTCACCCTTCCACTGCGAAATGTAAATCTCTTTTACATCGTCGGCTGCTGAGGTTAAAGCCGACTTCAGAGATCGAATATGGATCTTCTTTCGCTTGGACTCAATCAGAGCTAAGCGCAAATAAGGGCCATCAAAATGTAAGCCGAGAACTTCCATAGCCATCTAGTTTTTAGTGCTATATTGTACCCTCTATCCAGATTTCCTTCGAGCAAAGGGATGAGGAAAAAAATTTTTAGCTATGAGAGAATGTTGAGCCAAATCCCCTGTCGCCTTAGAATAGGTGGCCTATGTTTAGATATTACTTAGCGGATGTGGTCCGCCTCCTCTTCTCTTTTTATACGATGCTTCTCTTCGTGCGTATAATTTTATCTTGGTTTCCCAATTTGCATCACAAAACTTGGGTTCGATTTATTGCCTTTTATACCGATCCTTTCCTGAATGTGTTCCGTAGAATACTTCCTCCGTTGGGTGGGGTTTTGGATTTAAGTCCATTATTGGCCTTTTTTGCATTGAAGATCATTCAAATGATCGTCTTGAGGCTTATCCTCTTATGAAATCCAAGCCGTTTAAGCTCGGTTCAGTCGAGCTTCCAAATTCGGTTTTATTTGCCCCGTTAGCAGGATGTTCGGACCTACCTTATCGGCAGATGGCTTGTCGTTGGAGGCCGGGCATTGTGTATTGTGAAATGGTGAAAATGGATGCTTTAGTGCGGCATGATCCTCATACCTATCGACTTCTCGACTATACAACCGGCATGCATCCCATTGGCGCTCAGCTATGTGGGAGTAAATTAAAATTTGCTGCTACGTCTGCAAAGATCATTGAGGATTTGGGATTTGATGTTCTCGATCTCAATTGCGGCTGCCCAGTTGATAAAGTGACCAAAGATGGAAGCGGCTCTGGCATGTTAAGAACTCCAGAGCTAATCGGCGATATTTTGGCTGAAATGATCGCGACTGTAAAAATTCCTGTAACGGTAAAAATTAGAATTGGTTGGGACGAGCAAAATATTAATGCCGTTCAGATTACTAAAATTGCTGAAGCAGCTGGGGCCAAGGCCATTACTGTGCATGGGCGAACGCGAGCTCAAGGATATAAAGGGCCTGCAAATTGGGAACATATTCGTGCTTGCAAAGAGGCGGCAAAAAACATTTTAGTTATTGGAAATGGCGATATTTTTGATGCCGAGAGTGCTGCGCGTATTGTTGAAACCACGGGTTGTGATGCTGTGCTGGTTGCTCGAGGTGCTATGGGGCAACCTTGGATTGTGGAAGATATTCTCCGACACAGAGAAGGATTGCCTAAAATCGAGAGGACTGTTTTAGACATACGCGATATTCTTCTCGATCATTTTGAATTGATTGTTCGTTATCAACCCGAACGCCAGGCTTTACTTGATATGAGACGGGTAGGTTGTTGGTATTTAAAGAAACTGGAGGGAATCAAAGCTCTCAGAATTCAGATTAATCGATCCTCTTCTACTGCTGAGTCCTTCAAAGCGATTCGAGAATTTCCTTGGCAGGAAGTGGAATTCTCAAAAGAGTTGGGGATTGTTGGGATGGATATTGATCAGTGCTAATCCCATCCTTCTAGATCGTCGTTAACCTCCTTTTTAATTCTCTCTTCAAAAATAGTTGTTAGGCGTTGGATTTGAGCATCCGTTTCTTTGAGTGTCTTTTTCGTTCTTGTTTTCTTTTTGGATTTCTTGATTAGCCACTGCAAAAATGCCGTGTTACACTGTGTTTTTGCACCTGCAGATTGAGCGTGTCTTCGCAGGCCAGCGTCGTTTGTCACAACTGTTGTGGCTTTACAGCTTTTCATGAGCGATAACTTCTCAATGATAAAAAAATCTGCAGATTGACCCTTAGGCGTATAGACTACTTCCATGGGACTGGGATAGGAAAGGCCACTTTCTTCATCTCTTCGATGAGCCCCGTCAAATACAATCGTACCCGAAAGATTCATGTTGGCAAACTCGCGCTGGATCCAGACAATGAGTTTCTGCCTTTGACTTTGAAGAGGTTTTTGACTTTCAAGCCAACTAAATAAGAGATTGTAACCGTCTAGAAAGTAGTACACGGTTTAATCGGATGTGTAGATCGATTCGAGAGCCAGCAGAATTTTATCTAGCGCTTTTCTCCGATGAGAAATCCGATTTTTCAGCGTTTCTTCTAGTTCTGCAAAGGTTTTGTTATAGCCATGCTTAACAAATAAGGGATCATATCCAAATCCGCCACCACCTTTTTCATGAGGGAGTAGGGTTCCTTCGCAAATTCCGTGGACGCATTTTTTTACTCCTGAAGGAGAGGCTAAAACAAGGCAACATTCATAATAACCGTTGCGGTCATCATCCATCAGGTGTTGCATGGTTTCGAGGAGCTTTTTACGATTGTCTGCGTAGGTTGCGTCGTTGCCGGCAAAACTTGAGGAATAAACGCCAGGAGCGCCAGCGATAGCTGGGACAACAAGGCCCGAATCATCGGCTAAAACCCAGCGGTTAAGAGCTTGTGCTGCGTGCGTTGCTTTCAGGATGGCGTTTTCTTCGAATGTTGTTCCAGTTTCAAGGGGTGGGGTATAGTCTGGAAAGTCGTTAAACGTTCGTAGATCGAGTCGTGAATTCGACTTAAGCATCGATTTGAATTCACGGATCTTGTGTACATTGGTGCTAGCGATAACAAGTTCAAGTCTTGAAGGTGTCGTAGAACGATTAGACATAAAACCTCAGCAGCTTCAAGATAATCGAATTATTTTTTCTGATCAAAGTAATTGTCGATATCTTTGATCGTGAATTTTTCCCCTTGGAAATCGAATTTTTCTCCAATTGTCCGCCCTTTCATAGCTTGAGCGAGCTTAGACTGCATGGAGAGAATGCGAGCTTCGGGATCGGCATCCCAAGGTCCTAATATAATAAAACGGGAATGTTCACCTTTCGTATCAACGCAATGGACGATAGAGCCGATTCCCACTTCATCTGTGCTCACATCTTCTGGTGTTAAAATACGGGCGCGAGCCAATTGATCGGACAGGAATTTAAGTTCTGACTGAAGTCTTTCTCTTCTTTCAAGAGCAGCCTTAAATTCTGCGTTTTCTCGAAGATCACCGTGAGCGCGCGCAGTTTCAATTTCCTTCGCGTTTTGTACGGTTTCAACGGTGGCAATGTGTTGAACGCGTTGCTGTGTCTTCTGGTAAGCTTCGCGAGTCGACCAGATGATGTTTTCTTCATCAGTATTGGTGTCTTTATCTTTGCGCAACCGAGATAGACTTGGGTGAACGACTTCGGCGAGTGAATGCAAGATTTTTATATCGTGGTCGGTCATGGAGCCGCACTTCGTCGCAAGGAGAAGATATTCTTTCACTTCATCTTGGTTTGAATGTTGCATGATATCACGGACGATTTTGTATCGATCAGCAGTGATTAGACCGAGAATCTTCTTAGCAAGATCGCGATACTGGGGCTTTTGCTCGAGATGGTCCAGGAGAATCAAAAGACCTTCAAAGAAGTCGTTTTTCCCTGCATCATCGGCAAAGGGAAGCTTGGACTTCGGCGTGATGATTTTCTGGAAGTACCAGACAAAAACTTCTGGATAGGAAAGTGGATGAATCAAAAGGGTGTTGAGCTTTTGTTTTAGATCGACTTTTGTATCGGTTGTATCAAGTTCATGAATCAGGAAATCGCGAAGAAGATTTTGATCGATGCTGAAGAGAAGATCGAGATAGATCTCTTTCCAGTCTTTACGCAATTTTTTAGCCTGCTGGAGCAACCGTTTCTGAAAGCCCATTACCTCAATCGCTCGGACTACATCCGGAACTGCTTTCATGTGGGAAATTGATTCAGTGATTTCTCCGTTGATTTTAGGGACGTCGAGATCCTCTAGGAAAAACAGAATTTGGATCTTTTGGCTATCGTTCAGTTGTTCTTGAGCTAAAATATCGTTCATTCGCGCAGTCAACGAAGCTCGGAATTCTTGATTTTTCAACGTTTCTGGGAAATCCCGCAAGAAGGTATAGACCATCTGAATTGTCGCGTGGATGGATGGTTTTGCTTCTAGAGCTTTATGAAGAGCGACTTCATGGGGAATTTCTTCTTTTCGGAGGCGGAAGGGATCTTTTAGCTCTTTTGGCGAATCGATCATCGTATCTTTTTTAATTTTTGAGCGAGCTGTTTGCCACCAGCGGTTCCAGTCATCCACAGGAATGACTAATTCGCACATTTCTTCTTTGATTTCGGCAGCTGTTTTAGGGCCGAGATCGCGCAATAGAATTTTGATCACTTCGCCTGGATTTTCGCGCGCTTCCTTTTCCAGCAAATCTGGATTCCCAAAACGGCGGGAATAAAAGTGTTCATTGGGCAAAGGGAGAAGAGTTTTAAATGCTTTTTCAAAAGAGAAATGCTGAGAGCCCACTACGTATTCAAATTCAATCGCAACTTCTTCGCGCACCATAGAAACATCGAGAAGCTCACCTGTCCCCCAACCAGCGGTATGGAATACAAAGTTACCTTTTTTAAAGTGAGTGAGCAGTTCATAATTGCGGATGGCAGATTGAAATTTTTCCCGATTGCGTAGGCCAATGAGGCGGAGCTTTTCTAGGAAAAGGGGATCGGTATTGTAAAGGTTTTTAAGATACTCTGTTGCGAGATCGGCTAACTCTTCGCTGTTGGTTGTTTGTAGATCAAAAACGAGTCTTAAAACACCCAGCGCGAGCTTTTGATCTTTTAACTCTCGCCAAAGCGGGAGGATTCTCTCGACATGGACTCCAAAAGGCTTTGCAATCTCAGATTGTTTTACACTTTCCAAAACAGCGATCATTTCCTCGCCATCAGGTTGATCACCATAGCAGTACTCTTCCCAAATTTTTAAAAACCCGGGGTAGTCGTTATTTTGGATTCTTTCGCGAAAGTCTTTTAAATAGGCCATGGAACTCTAATGTTAAACTTTTTTGAATATCTTTAGGGAGGAGTATAAGGATTGGAGAAATAATCTTCAATTGAGGAGTTTAAGAAAGAATTAAGCAGCTGCATGGGGAAAAAAGGTTGATGTTGCAAGAAATAGTTTTCAGCTCTACGCTTTCAAAATTTCAATGCAAAGGTCATGGCTCTCCCAAGAATCTTATTTTTTCTGTCGTTTTTCCCGATTCTTGGCTTTTCTCAGGATGGCTCTCTTGGCTTAGATTCAAAAACTGAACGGCTGTTTCGAGATCTGGAGATCGTTCAACAAATCGATCAAGAGCTCCATGATCGCCTTCCGCTTCTTGTTAACTACCAGCAACAAGGGGGGTACTTCACAATGCCCTCTGCGAGAACTTATGATGCCGGACTTTTGGGTTTCCAATTTGCTTATGTCCCTCCCTATCATATCTGGAGCCTTGCATTTCAATTTTTCGACCATTTAGAAACCACTGGTAATTACTGGATTTACAAAGGAGTTCAAGAGGCGAATTTTGGCCATTTAGGATTTGGGGATGATGCGGAGCGGGCAGCCAATGTTAAATTTATTTTAATGCGAAAAGAGGATGGATTTTCCTTCTTGCCTGAATTTGCTCTAGGCTGGAATGACTTTATTGGAAGTTGTCGATTTCAATCCTTTTATGTCGTTGCGACACAGGATTTTTTAAAATTAAATCTTGAGGCTTCTTTGGGTTGGGGAAACGGCCGAATGGATGGTTTTTTTGGCGCTCTTGCTTGGTCTCCCTTGCGCCATAGCCGATATTTTTGGAAAGGTCTTACGCTTGTAGCTGAGTATGATGCGAATAATTATAGCGGCCATTCTTTTGAACACAAAGATGGGAGAAAAGTCGATTTGAGAATCAATGCCGGTGTCCAGTTCAATTTATATAACTTACTTCGTGCATCTGTTAGTAGTCTGAGAGGGAATAATTGGGCGGCTAGCCTTGCTTTGCAATATAATCTGGGGGAAAGTCAGGGATTATTTCCAAAGATATACGATCCCGCCCCTTATTACGCTCCAATTGATCGGGAACCATTAGGGCTCATTCGCTCAAGAGAGGAATTTGGGCAAGAACTTGCCTATGCTTTAAGAGAACAGGGTTTAGATCTCTATTCTGTCCGTTTGATTCCGGAACAAAATGGGAAAGACCGACTTTGGATGAAAATTGTTAATATCCGTTACCGAGAAGAAGAAATGGTGCGGAATCGAATCGAAAGGGTAGTTGGTTCTTTGCTACCAGCGAATGTAACGAACGTAACAGCGGTGATTGAAGCTGATGGACTGCCCATTCACGAATATCAGTTTAGAGCAGAGGATTTAAAGCGGTATTGTGAAGATAAGATTGGAGAAGATGAATTTCGAATTATTGCCCCATCAAAAGAGGCCAAATCAGGGCCTGGTAATTTTGATTCGATACTTCTTTATCAACGACAAAAGCCGATTTGGATTTTGACTTTTCGTCCTTGGCTTAGAACTTTCTTTGGAAGTAGCCAGGGTAAAATTAAGTATGAGACAGGTCTGGCTTTAGGTCCAGAAGGGTATATTCTCGACCAAATTTATTACTCGATCTATGCCACGTGGACTTTGAAATCCAGTGTTCAGCATTTAGGGGATCAAGATGTGTTGAATCCCTCTCGCATCATCAATGTTCGTACTGACACAATTCGGTATAACCAAAGTAATTCATTTCATCTTGAGCAAGCCTATTTGCAGAAAAGTTGGAATATGGGAAGCGGCTGGTTTTCTCGCTTAGCTGCCGGTTATTTTGAAACTGCTTATGCAGGAGTTGCAGGTGAGGCCCTTTATTATCCGGTCCGCTCTGATTGGGCAATCGGATTTGATGTTGCTACTGTTTTTAAGCGAAGTTATTACGGAATGGGTTTTCAAAAAGTTCGAAAGTATACGAACAAGGGTTATAAATATTTCCCTTTTACCGGATTGCAATACTTCGTCGATTTTTATTATGAATATAAACCGTTTGGCCTCGATTTCAAAGTCAGTGCAGGACAATTTCTCGCCCGTGATAAAGGTATACGCTGTGATGTGGGGAGGATTTTTCCCAGTGGCTTAAGAGTGGGGTTGTGGTACACACTGACGAACGCAGAAGATGTAGTGAATAACAGTCGATACTACGATAAGGGGTTTTCGATTACGATGCCTCTCGATCTATTTATGAACAAATCTTCTAGAACTCGAATCGGCTATTCAATGTCCGCTTGGCTCCGCGATTGTGGTGCGATTTCTGCAACGGGTAAAGAGCTTTATCGAACCCTTTATTGGGAGCGTTTCAATCCTAAACCTGTTGTATACTGATGTAAAGCGGCTTTACAAACGATCGAGAATTTGATCGATGGCATAGGTCAAAATCATATCGGCGCCTGCTCTTTTAATGCTTAAAAGGGCTTCATGGAATACTTTGGGTGCTGAGAGATAACCTGCTTGGTGCGCGGCCATGACCATGGCGTATTCACCACTAACATGATAGGCTGCAATTGGCCTTTTTGTCTGTGCGCGCAATTTAGCAATGATGTCGAGATAGAAAAGAGCGGGCTTGACCAGCAAGATGTCAGCGCCTTCTTTTTCATCGAACTCTGCTTCGAGAAGAGCTTCGCGTGAATTGGCAGGGTTGAGCTGATAACTTTTCTTATCGCCAAATTGCAGCTTTACGTTGACCGCTTCTCGAAAGGGCTCATAGAGCGAAGAAGCATATTTAGCGCTATAAGCTAAGATGCCAACTTGTTGAAACCCACTTAGATCTAATGCTTCTCGGATTGCTTGGATTCGTCCGTCCATCATATCGCTTGGCGCAACATAGTCGATCCCTGCTTCAGCCTGACAAAGGGCCATTTGAATCAGTCGCTCGATGGTTTCGTCATTCAGGACTTCGCCTTTTGTATTCACCAGTCCATCATGTCCGTGTGAAGTATAGGGATCGAGCGCTACATCAGCAATGAGGCAAATATCGGGGAAATGTTGCTTGATTGTACGGATGGAACGAGCGGTGAGGTTATGGGGGTTCCACGACTCTTCGGCACCGTCCGATTTGAGAGA